>NZ_JAJQJP010000035.1:0-123122 GCF_021245825.1 Gordonia metallireducens
AGATCTACACCCTAGAGTTCGTCGGCAGCGTCTGATGTGTATMCGCGAGGAGTTCACCGACGAGCGGGCCGAGCAGGCGCTGGTCCTCACCGTGTGCGGCCTCGTCGTCGACGACGACGACCAGGGCCCGGCCGATCTCCTCGCCCTGCGGGCGGTGCGCGGCCTGCTCGTGGCGCGCGACGAACTCGCGCGCCGCGGCGTCGGCGGCGACCACATCGGCCGGATCGACCTGACCCCGATCACCCGCGAGTCGGACGTCCAGTGACTGCCCTTCTTCTACGGTGTCGCCGGAGACGGCGGTGCTTCCGGGAACGGTGGATCCGGCATCAGACATGGCAGGCCCTTTCTCTCTCGTCTCGGACCGTCCGATGGACGGTCGTGCGGGGCTGTGTGGTTGTGCTTGGTCGCGGCGGTGGCGCCGCGTGTCACTTCACCTCGAGCGTGCCCAGCTTGACCTGTGCGGTCTTGCTGTTCCCGCCGTCGGTGTAGGTCACCGTGACCGTGTCCCCCGGTGCATGTGACCGGATGGCCGCCACCAGCGCGTCTCCCGACGCGATCGGACGGTCGTCGACCTTGGTGATGACCGCGTTCCTCGGGATACCCGCGCCCGCCGCAGGTCCGCCCGGCGTCACATCGGTGACGACGGCGCCGGGCGCGTCGGAGTCACCACTCGGGCGGACGGAGACACCGATGTTGGCGTGCCTGGCCTTGCCCGTGGACTCGAGCTCCTTGGCCACGCGGATCGCCTGGTCGATGGGAATCGCGAACCCGAGTCCGATGCTGCCACCGGCCTGTTGCTCGCCTCCACCGAGGGTGGCGATGGCGGTGTTGATGCCGATCAGCGCTCCCCTGGCGTTCACCAACGCACCGCCCGAGTTACCGGGGTTGATCGCGGCGTCGGTCTGGATGGCGTCGATCACCGAGGTGGTGTTGGTGCCGGGATCACGGGAGGTCAGGACCGGCCGGTTGAGGGCGCTGATGATGCCCGTGGTGACCGTTCCGGCGAGTCCGAGGGGCGAGCCGATGGCGATGACGTCCTGCCCGACCGCCAGGTTGTTCGAGTTGCCGACCGTGACCGGGGTCAGATCGTTCCGGTCGACCTTGATGACGGCGATGTCGGAGATCGGGTCGGCGCCCAGCACTCGAGCCGATGCGCGCGAACCGTCGGAGAAGTTGACCGCGACCTTGGCGGCGGGGCCGTTGCCGCCGGCGCTCACGACGTGGTTGTTGGTCATGATGACGCCGTCTTCGCTGAGGACGACACCCGATCCCGAGCCCATGGCGCCGGCCGAGGCGACCTCGATGGAGACGACCGACGGGAGCACCCGGGAGGCCACCTCCTGGACCGAACCGGCCGGGGCCTCGACGGGCTTGTTGTTGCCGTTCGCGTTGGGGTCGCCGCCGAGGGGACCACTGCTCGTGCTGATCGACGACCCGTCGGAGCCGTCGGCCAGCGTGTAGCCGATCGCGCCGCCCGCACCGCCGGCGACCAGAGCCACCACCAGGGCGCCCGCGCCGAGTGCGGCCAGGCGTCCGCCGCCACCCTTCTTCGGGCTCTGCGGCGGCAGTTCGCCGCCGGGGCCGCCGGGGCCGCCGAACGCGGGCAGCGCACCCGACTGCGGTCCGAACGCGGCCGGACCGGGCTGCGAGTAGGCGCCCGCGCCGGGACCGCCGTAGGGGCCCTGCGACGGAAGAGGGCTGGTTCCCGGGTTGCCGTACACCGACGTGGGTGCGTTGTTGCCGCCGTAACCGGGCTGGCCGCCCTGCGCGGGGAACGCTCCCGAGGCCGGGCCCTGGTGGGCCTGCTGGCCCGCCTCGTGCTGCCCCGGCCGGCCACCTCCGTACGGACCGCCACCTTGCGAACCGCCAGTCGTCATCTGTGTCTCTTCCTCGTCGTCTGACCGGCACCGTGCCGGCACGCTTCGTTTCCGTGCAGCGCCTTCGGTCAACCCTAGGGGATCGATCAGCAGGTCACACCGGTTAACCACACAGCTGTCGGTGATGTGGACGACGGCCGTCGTGACCCGCCGATGTACGGCGCTTCACCCTTACTGACGAATCACTTGCGGAGATGGTTCCGCGGGAGTTGCCCGACCCGGCAAAGTCATCCGGATGAGTGCGCCGCCGAGCGGCGACGTGTCGGCGACGACCGTCCCCCCGTGACGTTCGACGACCTGCCGCACGATCGCCAGTCCCAGACCGGAACCCGGCATCGACCGCGACTGCGTCGAACGATAGAAGCGTTCGAAGACGAGACCGCGATCCTCCTCGGGGATTCCGGGACCGGAGTCGGCGACGGTCAGTTGCGCGGTGGACATCCCCGTCTGCGTCAGCGCGACGGCCACCGAGGTGCCCGGCGGACTCCACTTCGCCGCGTTGTCCAGCACATTCAGCACCGCGCGGGACAGTCCGTGTTGTTCGCCGAAGATGTACCAGGGCGCCACGTCGAGTTCGAACTCGACGTCGTTGCGGCGGCGTCGAACACGCTCGAGGGCCTGCTCGACGATCTCGGCGAGGTCGACCTCCTCGTAGACCACCTCGGGCGCGTCCTCCCGGGCCAGGTCGACGAGATCGCCCACCAGCGTCGACAATTCCTCGATCTGGGCCATCACGTCGGCACGCAGGTCGACCATGTCCTGTTCGGGCACGGCCGGTGCCCCCGGCCGGCTCGCGGCGATCAGCAGTTCGAGGTTGGTACGCAAGGAGGTCAACGGGGTTCGCAGTTCGTGCCCGGCGTCGGCGACGAGCCGCGCCTGCCGGTCCCGGGATTCGGCGAGCGCCCGGAGCATCGCGTTGAAACTCGCGGTGAGGTTGGCCAATTCGTCGTTGCCGGTCACCGGGATGGGGGTCAGGTCGTTCGTCCGCGCGACCCGTTCGACAGCCCGGTTGAGCCGGGCCACCGGTCTCAACCCCGCCCGTCCGACCGTCGTACCGGCCAGAGCCGCCAAAGCCACTCCGCCGCAACCGACCACGAGCAACACCCACGCCAGGCGTTTGAGCACGCGGTCGGTCTGGATCAGACTCTGCGCCAGGACGAGCGTGTTGCCGTCGTCGAGTTTGCGCGTCAGCACCCGCTGGTTGCGGGTGGTGCGCAGACTCTGCGGATTGGTTCCGGGAACCAGTGGCGCGCGGATGATCTCACGTTCGGGGTCCTCGAACGGGACCTGCCCGATGAGATATGTCTGGCCACTCGGGGTAACCAAGGCGACCGAGATGTTGGTGGAGAACACGGTTCCCGCGACCAGCTGCTCGGGCTGGCTGCGGAGAACACCCGCACGCGCAAGGGCGGCCATGCCGTCGGCACGACTCTCCAACTGCTGGTCGACCTCGTTGTACATCGCCCGGTACACGACGAAGTAGGCAGCCGCGGCCATCAGACTGACCGACACCAGCACGACCGTCGCCGACAAGATGGTGACGCGTGAACGTAGGGACACCGCCCGCGTCAGCGGCATCGGCGCCCGCATCTCCTTCTCCCCGGAAGCTCCGGAGCCGCCGGTGAGGACGCGCGTGAGCTGACCGCGCAGGCGCGAGAACGACGCCACTAGGGTGGGGTCTCCCGGAGCACGTATCCGACGCCGCGCACGGTGTGGATGAGTCGCGACTCCCCGTCGGCCTCGGTCTTCCGACGCAGGTAACCGACGTAGACCTCGAGGGCGTTGCCCGAGGTCGGGAAGTCGTATCCCCACACCTCTTCGAGGATGCGGCTGCGGGACAGCACGCGGCGCGGATTGGCCATCAGCATCTCGAGCAGCGCGAACTCGGTGCGGGTGAGGCTGATCGACCGCTCGCCGCGGGTGACGTCGCGCGTCACCGGATCGAGGGAGAGGTCGGCGAAGGTGAGCGTCTCCGAGTCCGCGTCGTCGTCGGGTGCGGCCCGCCGTAACAGTGCCCGCAGCCGTGCCAGCAGCTCTTCGAGCGCGAACGGCTTGGGCAGGTAGTCGTCGGCGCCGGCGTCGAGCCCCGAGACCCGCTCGGAGACGGAGTCGCGGGCGGTCAGGACCAGGATCGGCAGGTCGTCACCGGCGGAACGGAGTCGGCGGCACACCTCGAGGCCGTCGAGGCGCGGCATCATGACGTCGAGGATGACGACGTCGGGACGATCGGCGAGGATCTTCTCGAGTGCCTCGATGCCGTCGCCCGCGGTCTCGACGCTGTATCCGTTGAAGGTGAGCGACCGTCGCAACGACTCCCGGACCGCCCGGTCGTCGTCTACCACGAGGATGCGCATGGCATACAGTCTTATCCACCTCGGCTGAGATCCGCCTGAGCAACGCCGCAAACGGAACCATCCGGTCTCGGAATTGCTCGCGACCTGCTGTTTCCTCTCCCTTCACACCACCGGCAATCGACTGTGAGATCAAGTTGATAGCCGCGTAACGCCGGCCTTCGGGTTGCGAAACATCCGACTTCGACGCTGGAGAACGTGACCGCCTCCTCCACCACGCGCCCCGTCATGCCCCCATCGGCCATGTCGCGGTCGGTGATGTCGCTGTGCGCCTACTGCGGCGTCGGCTGTGGCATGGAGATGCGGCTCGACGAGTCCGGCGGCCTCACCAAGACCGTCGGGCGCGCCGACCACCCCACGAATTTCGGACGGCTGTGCACCAAGGGGTCGACCACCGCCGACATGCTCGCCTCCGGCGGCCGGCTCGACGCTCCCCTCGTCCGTGACGACCGGGGCGGCCGGTTGCGTCGCGGCGATCTCGACACCGTCATCACCGACACGGCGCGAAGACTGCGGGCCATCGTCGACGAGCACGGCCCCGATGCCGTGGCGCTCTACGTCTCCGGCCAGATGTCCCTCGAGGCGCAGTACCTGTCGAACAAACTGGCCAAGGGTTTCATCGGTACCAACCAGATCGAGTCGAACTCGCGGTTGTGCATGGCCAGCGCCGGCACCGGATACAAGCTGTCGCTGGGTTCCGACGGTCCGCCGGGGTCGTACCAGGACTTCGACCACGCCGACGTCTTCCTGGTCATCGGATCGAACATGGCCGACTGCCACCCCATTCTCTTCCTGCGGATGATGGACCGGGTCAAGGCGGGCGCCAAGCTGATCGTCGTCGACCCGCGACGCACCGCGACCGCGGACAAGGCCGATCTGTTCCTGCAGATCGAGTCCGGCACCGACCTCGCCTTCCTGAACGGTCTGCTGCATCTGCTGATCACCGGCGGGCACACCGACGACGAGTTCATCGCGTCGTTCACCGACGGTTTCGAGCAGATGCCGGAGTTCGCGGCACAGTATCCGCCGGAGGTCGTCGAATCCATCACCGGCATCGCCGCAGACGACCTGCGCGCCGCGGCGACGATGATCGGCGAGGCCGGTAACTGGATGAGCTGCTGGACAATGGGTCTCAACCAGTCGACGCACGGCACCTGGAACACCAATGCGCTCGTGAACCTGCATCTCGCCACGGGTGCCATCTGCCGTCTCGGCAGCGGACCGTTCTCGCTGACCGGCCAACCGAATGCGATGGGCGGCCGCGAGATGGGTTACATGGGACCGGGATTGCCGGGCCAGCGTTCGGTGCTCTCCAAGGCGGACCGCACGTTCGTGGAGACCGCGTGGGGCCTCCCACCCGGCACACTGCGCACCGACGTCGGCGGCGGCACCGTCGACATGTTCCGCAAGATGGCCGCCGGCGACATCAGAGCCTGCTGGATCATCTGCACCAATCCCGTTGCCTCGGTAGGTAATCGCAAGACCGTCATCAAAGGTCTCGAACGCGCCGATCTCGTCATCACCCAGGACGCCTTCGTCGGGACGGAGACCAACCAGTACGCCGACGTCGTGCTACCGGCCGCGCTGTGGTCGGAATCGACCGGGATCATGGTGAATTCGGAGCGCAACCTCACCCTGTTCGAACCCGCACTCGGCGCCCCCGGACAGGCGATCCCGGACTGGGAGATCATCGCGCGCATCGCATCCGAGATGGGGTACGCGGACGCGTTCACCTACTCGAGCGCCGAGGATATCTTCGACGAGATCAAGCAGTTCGCCAATCCGGACACCGGTTACGACCTGCGGGGCGTCACGTACGACGGACTGCGCCGAACCCCGATGCAGTGGCCGTGCCCGCCGTCGTCCGACGGGGCCGACCTTCTCGCCGACGGTTCTCGTAACCCGATCCGATACCTGAACGACGGCCGGAGTCAGACCTTGCACCGCCTCGAGGACGGGACCGTGCCTCGGCTGGCGTTCGCCACACCCACGCGCCGCGCCCAGTTCTTCGCGCGGCCCCACCTCGACGCCGATGAGCTGCCGGATGACGACTATCCGTTCCTGCTCAACACCGGCCGGTTGCCCCACCAGTGGCACACGATGACCAAGACCGGCCGGGTCGCCAAGCTGAACAAACTCAACCCCGAGCCGTTCGTCGAACTTCACCCCGAGGATGCCGAGCGGTTGGGCATCGGGGCGAAGGACAAGGTCGAGGTGGCCTCGCGTCGCGGGCGAGCGGTGTTGCCTGCCAAGATCTCCGACCGGGTACGCCCCGGCAACTGCTTCGTGCCGTTCCACTGGAACGACGTCTTCGGCGAGCACCTCTCCATCAATGCCGTGACGTCGGATGCGGTGGACCCGCTGTCCCAGCAGCCGGAACTCAAGGTGTGCGCCGTGACATTGACCAGGGTCCCCGGGGCACCGGCTGTTGCGTTACCGGACAATCACTCTTCTGAGTTGGCTGTTGCACTGGGTGTTTCGGAGGTCAGCGTGCCGGAGCCGTCCCCGGCGGAGCAGCTGTATCTGGCAGGGCTGGCCGCGGGTGTCTCGGCTCCTGGTGTTTCCGGAACCCCTTCCGGTGTTCCCACGATCCCGGCCGACGCACCGCTGCGCGCGGAGGTCCGACTGTGGGCGTCGGGTCTGCTGGCCGGGATGTACTCGCGCGTCGATGCCGCGACGCCGCCTGCGCTGTCGTCGGAGTCCGATGCTTCGAGCAGCACGATCACCGTGCTGTGGGCGTCCCAGATGGGCAACGCGGAGGAACTGGCCACCGAGACCGCCGAGCGGATGAAGGCGAACGGTCTCCGGGTCGACGCGAAGTCGATGGACGAGGTCGAGGTCGGCGACCTGCGGGGTACCGCACTGTTCGTCACGTCCACCACCGGCGACGGCGATCCGCCGGACAACGGTTCGGCATTCTGGGATGCGCTGAACGGCGCCGAGGCACCGGACCTCTCCGGAGTCGACTACGCGGTGCTCGCCCTCGGCGATTCGAACTACGACGACTTCTGCGGCCACGGACGCAAACTCGACGAACGGATCGGCGAGCTCGGCGGCCGGCGGATCGTCGACCGCGTCGACTGCGAACCCGACTTCGAGGAGACGGCGGGGGGCTGGCTCAACGACGTGATCCGCGCGATCAGCATCGGCAACCGTGCGCCGGTTTCCGGCGTGACCGACGATCGGGTCACCGTGGTCAGCGAGCCCGCAGACTCCGCGGCCGCCCCGTCTGTACGAACCGCGTCCGCCTACTCCCGCAAGAAGCCGCTGGTCACCTCGCTGGTGCGCAATGTGAAGCTGAACGCCGAAGGCTCGCAGAAGGACGTGCGCAACTTCGGGTTCCGGCTGCCCGCGGACACTCTGACCTACCAGGCCGGCGATGCGCTCGGCGTGTGGCCGTTGAACGATCCGACCCTCATCGAGGAGTTCCTCGACCGCACCGGACTCGACGGCGGACGCACGGTGACGGTCGGCGGCGACGACATGCCCCTGCACCAGGCACTGCGCGAACGACTCGAGTTCGCGCGGGTCACCCCCGACCTCGTCCGGTTCATCGGTGAGCGCTCGGGTTCCGCCGACCTGAACGCCCTGGCGACAGCGGGCAACAAGTCGGCGTTCAACGACTGGTCCTGGGGTCGGCAATCGGTGGATGTCCTCGCCGAGCACCCGATCCACGCCGACGTCGACGAATGGCTCCAAGTCCTCAAACCTCTGGCCCCGCGGTCGTACTCGATCTCGTCTAGCCCGCTGGAAAGTCCCGACGAGGTGCAGCTGACCGTGAACGCGGTGCGCTACAACCGATGCGGCATCCAGCGCGGCGGCGTGTGCTCGACCTTCCTCGCCGACCATGCCGTGGACACCGAGGTCGGGGTCTTCGTCACCTCGACCACGCACTTCCGTCCGCCCGCCGATCCCGACACCCCGATGATCATGATCGGCCCGGGCACCGGTATAGCCCCGTTCCGCGGTTTCCTCCGCGAACGGGAGGCGTTGGGCCACAACGGCAAGAACTGGCTGTTCTTCGGCGAACAGTACTCGGCCACCGACTTCTACTATCGCGACGAGCTGACGACGATGCTCGGCGACGGCCTGCTGACCCGCCTCGACGTCGCCTTCTCCCGCGACCAGGACCGCAAGATCTACGTCCAGGACCGTATGGTCGAACACGGCGAAGAGCTCTACCAGTGGCTGCACGACGGCGCCCACGTCTACGTCTGCGGTGACGCCACCCGGATGGCCAAGGACGTCGACGCAACACTGAAAGGCATTGTCGCGCAATACGGCCGTCGCTCCCCCGCCGGCGCCGAGGCGTACGTCAAGGCCCTGGCCGCCGACAAGCGGTACGTGCGGGACGTCTACTAGGCCCCGGCGCGCTGCCTGAGGTGCGAGACCCCCTCGCTGCCTGAGGTGCGAGGAGCGCAAGCGACGAGCCTCGAAGGCCTGGTGAGACGACGTCGTCAGCAGCCAACACTCGCTCAGTGGGTTGAAAGCACGTATTCCCACCGCTCCCTGAGGTGCGAGGAGCGATAGCGACGAGCCACGAAGGGCTCGCAACCCGGAGATGCACAGCGACACCACCGGCGCGACAACCATCCACAGCGTCCGGTTAGCGTGCCGATCGGAACAGTCGGCGCCGCATGATCGCCCCATGGCTTGGGTCTATCTCCTCGAATGCTCGGACGGCTCGTACTACGTGGGCAGCACCCGCGATCTCGCGAAGCGACTCCGCGAACACAACACCACTCAGACCGGGTACACGTCGCAACGACGACCTGTACGCCTGGCCTGGTCCGCGGAACTCGATCTCGCCGACGCCTACCGAATCGAGCGACGGATACACGGCTGGTCCCGCGCGAAGAAGAGGGCGTTGATCAACGGCGAGATCGACTATCTGAAGGTGTTGGCGAAGCGACCTGGTGTGCAGAAACGCCGCGCCCATGGTGGTGCCACTGATCCTGGGGTGACGGCGCGGAGTCGAGGTCGCCAACCCTTCGTGGCTCGTCGCTAGCGCTCCTCACACCTCGGGGAGCGAGATAAGTTCGCTGCTAGCACTCCTCACACCTCAGGGAGCGAGATGAGTTCGCTGCTAACGCTTCCTCCTCCCCCTATGCCTCGAGAGGCTCACAACCAGACGACGATATCCCCGTCGTGTTCCTCGACGCGGTACACCGTCACCGACCCGATCTCCTCCGACGTGCATGCGCCGTCGGCGAAGGTGAAGGCGTACTGGTGGAGCGGGCAGACAATCTTGGCGGCGTCGAACTGACCGTCGGCCAACGGCCCGCCCCGATGCGGGCACACCGCATCGGTGGCGCGTAGCGTGCCGTCCGTCATGCGGAAGACCGCGATCTGTCTGCCATCCACGGCGTAGGCCCGGCTCTCACCGAGTTCGAGGTCGGCGACGGCCCCGATGACAACTCCGGGTTCGGCGATGCTGGTCATCGCACCGGCACCTGCGGCAACGGGAGCAAGGGCAGAGCAGGAGTGAACTGCGCCGGCGACTTCGGTTCAGCGCGGTCGAGCCAGGGGTCGACGTAGGCGGCGACCGCCTCGTCGATGCGCTCCTGCAACCCCGCGACCAGACCGTCACGGTCGTCGACGATGATTGCGCGCAGTTCCTCGATCCCGATGCGCGGTACGAACGCGTACGTCCGCTCGAGCCACTTGCCCTGCTCGCGGTAGTACTGGATGAAGATGCCGCACAACCGGATCACCTCGTCGGGCGAATCCACCGTCGCGAGGAGGTCGCCCTTGCGGATGTGGGCGCCTGCGGCACCGCCGACGTAGATCTCCCACTTGCCGTCGCCGATGGCGACCACACCGAAGTCCTTGCACAGCGCCTCGGCACAGTTACGCGGGCAACCGGTCACGGCGAGTTTGAGCTTTGCCGGCGACTCCAAACCCTGGTAGCGGGTTTCGATGTCGATGCCGAGCCGCGTCGAGTCGCCGAGACCGAAACGGCAGTAGTCGGTTCCGACGCAGGTCTTCACGGTGCGGAAGGACTTGCCGTAGGCGTAACCCGACGGCATGCCGAGGTCCTCCCACACCTTGGGGAGGTCTTCCTTCTTGACGCCGAGGAGGTCGAGTCGCTGCCCGCCGGTCGCCTTGATCATCGGGATCGAATACTTCTCCGCGACGTCGGCGATCTTGCGCAACTGTTCGGGCGAGGTCACCCCACCCTTCATCTGCGGGACCACCGAGAACGTGCCGTCACGCTGGATGTTCGCGTGCACACGGTCGTTGACGAACAATGCACCCGGCTCACGCTTCCAATCCGATCCCCAGATGATCCGCAGCAGGGAGGCGAGCGGCATCTTCGCGGTCGCGTCCTCCCCTGCGGGCGCGAGCTTTTCGAAGACTTCGCTGACCGACCGCAGGTTCTGCCGCCGGATCGCGTCGATGAGTTCGGGTTTGGTGAGCGGGATCGCCGGGACGTACCAGTCGGCCGAGGCGTCAGAAGTCAGCGCATCGCCGGCGGCGAACTCGACGATGTCGGCGACGAGACCCTTGCACGACCCACATCCCTTGCCCGCCCGCGTCTTCGCGCACACCTCGCCGACGCTGGTGCAACCCGACGCCACGCAACTCACGATGTCGCCCTTGGTGACACCGTTGCAGTTGCAGACCTGGACGTCGTCGGCGAGTTCGGCGGCACCGGTCTCCGCACTCGGCGTGCCCATGTCGAACAGCATCGAGATGCGTTCGTCCGGCAACGGCACCTTCTCGTCGAAGGCCTGGGTGAGGAAGTTGGCCTTGGAGATGTCGCCGAGCAGCATCGCGCCGATCAGCTTGTTGTCGCGGACCACCACACTCTTGTAGATGCCGCTGCGCGGCTCGTAGAACTGGACGAACTCGTCGTCGTCGCGCTCCGGGCCCTTGACGCCCATCGCCGCAACGTCGACACCCGCGACCTTGAGTTTCGTGGTCAACCGCGAACCGTGGTACTCGGCTCGGGGATTCGCGCCGGTCAGCACATCGGCCAGCACGACGGCCTGCTCCCACAGCGGGGCGACGAGCCCGTACACCTCACTACGATGTTGGGCGCACTCCCCCACCGCGTAGATGAATGCCTCGTCCTCGCAACGCATCTGATCGTCGACGACGATCCCGCGTTCGACGACGAGCCCGGCCCCGCGCGCGATCTCGACATTCGGCCGGATGCCGGCGGTCACCACGATCATGTCGGCGGGCAGCGAATCCCCGTCGGTGAAGCCGACTCCCGCGACCGTCCCGTCGTCGTTGCGCAACACCGACGTCGTGCGCTTTCCGGTGTGCACGCCGACGCCGAGAGATTCGATCTTGTTGCGCAACACGCGACCACCGCGCTCGTCGAGCTGCTGGTTCATCAGGTGTCCGGGTGAATGCACGACGTCGACGGCCACGCCCTGCGTCTGCAGTCCGTACGCGGCTTCGAGACCGAGTAGGCCACCGCCGATCACGACGGCCCGCATGTGGTCGCGCGAGGTCGCCATCTGCAGCATCCCGTTGGTGTCCTCGATGGTCCGGAACCCGAACACACCCCGGGCGAGCTTGCCGTCGGGTTCACGGAGACCGTCCATGTTCGGGAAGAACGTATGGGAGCCGGTCGCGATGATGAGGACGTCGAAATCGATGGCCCGGCCCGACGCGCACGTCACCGTCTTGGCGAACCGGTCGAGGGATTCGGCGCGGTCGCCGGCGTAGAGGGTGACGCCGTGCTCGCGGTACCAGGCCATCGGGTTCAGCATCAGATCGTCGTCGTCGACCGTCGCCTCACCGGCCAGGACATGGCTGAGCATGATGCGGTTGTAGTTGCCGTACGGTTCGTCGCCGATCATCGTGACGTCGAACTGGTCGCCACCGCCACGGGCGAGGATCTCCTCGACCGTGCGCGCGCCGGCCATACCGTTCCCGACGACCACCAGACGTCGTCGTTGCCGATCCGCGGAGTCCGCCATCAGAAGACGACCATCCCGAAGTCGACCACGACCTCACCGCTCGTGCCCTCGGGGGCCGCGATCACGAGTTCGAGGGTCGTGTCGGGGTCGACGTCCTCGACCACCCGCAACGGCACGTTGACCGACGACCGCGCCCCCATCGGGAACATCCGCATCGGCTCCCCGTCACGCATCAGCGTCACGCAGATCAACTCGTCGGAGCTGTTACCGCCGCGAAAGTACAACGGCTGCGCCGTCATTCCCGACGGCACCACGAACGTCAGCAACGGGTCGATCGGGCCAGACTTGGACAGGCCCGATCCCGCGAACGGGAAGACACCCTGCAGGAAGCGCGGAGTACTCGACATGCCGCCACTATCCGCGTGCCGCGTGAAATGCGACTTGCCAAGGTGTTACGGCAGCGTTGTCTGGTTCTCACGGCCGCTCCGCAACCCCGAGAGCAGCGACGATGTCCGATTCAGCGCCGCATCGCGCGTTCCCGAGCCAGGAAGAAGAACGGGATCGCCGTCGCGATGCCGACCCCGAAGGTGAGGATCACCGACGCGAACCACCACTGCATGATCCGCAGCCGCTTGGCCTCGCCGAACGCCCACAGATGGAAAGCGATCACCACGAACAGCAGGTCGACCATCGCGAAACGGCCCGGCGTCGTCCTCATGATGTCGCCGACGAAGAAGTCCTTCACCGACTCCGGCCCGTTGCGCGCGACGTACGGGATCGCGATCGCGTTCTGTGTGACCAGCGCGGTCACGAACACAGCGAACAGCGAACGCTCGCGCCACTTCTGGTTCATGTCCTCGTCCGCCATCGCCGCTAGCTCCGCCGCCACCCCGCCGCACCAACCATCTCGGCAACCTGGGTGAACTTCACGCGAGGACGACCCTGCTCGACGCCGCGACGACGTTCCCGCCGGTCGATCGCCCGCATGCCGCGGTAGCCGATGACGGTCCGAACCCGTTTGCGCACCAGGGCCGTGAACTCACCCTGGTCGCGCTCGGTGCGCTGCAGACGGTCCGACGCGGCGTCGGCGATGAAGTCTTCGACGGTTTCGGTGGCGCACTTCTTGTTCGCGCCGATCCCGCCGCTCGGTCCGCGCTTTGCCCAGCCCAGCACGTAACCGCCGGGAACGATCTCACCCGACTCGTCGACGAGCCGGCCGTCGACGTTGCGGAAGATGCCGCGCTCGTCGTCGAAGGCCAGCCCGGGGATCGGGGTCGAGCGGTAGCCGATGGAACGCACGACGAGGTCGGCGGCGACGTGGTGCCGGCCCTCGCCGGTCCGGACGGTCACCGCCTGCACCTGCGGATTGCCGACGATCTCTTCCGGGGTGCTGTGGAACAGGAACACGATTCGACGCCGAGACGGGTCGGCGGGTGCGTTCAGCGACGGCACCTGCCCGTCAGACCCGTCGAACACCTCGACCTCGACGCCCGGGATCTCCGCCAGCGCACGGTATTCCGCTGCCGTGTAGGCAGCCGACGCCTGATCGCGACGACCCAACAGGACCACTTCGTGGACGTTCTGTTCGCGGAGGATCTCGAGGGCACGGTCGGCGATGTCGGTGGTGGCCAACAACTCCGGCGGCGACACGAGGATGCGTGCGACGTCGAGCGCGACGTTGCCCGTGCCGACGACGACCGCGCGACCCGTCGCCGGATCGTCGGCGGTTCCCCGACGCAGCGGCGGCCCCGCGTCGACACCGGGCACGCCGTTGTACCAGGCCACCAGGTCGGTGGCCGACGTCGAACCCGGCAGGTCCTCGCCCGGAATACCCAGGCGCCGTGACTCGCTGGCGCCGACGGCGTAGAACACCGCGTCGAAGTGCTCGGCGAGTTCGGCCGGGGTGACCTCGTTCGGGCCGTCGCCGACCGACACGTTGGTCAGCATGGTGACGCGGGGGTCGCGGTAGAGCAGGTCGAAGCCGCGGAGCACACCCTTGGTGCCTGCGTGATCCGGTGCCACACCGGCACGGACGAGCCCACCAGGAGTCGGCAGCTTGTCGATGACGGTGACGGTCGCCTCGGTGCGGTCGAGCAGGGTCCGCAACGCATACCCACCCGACGGCCCGGTGCCGACCAACGCAACCCGCAGTCCGGCAGGCAGTTTCGGGATGTCCGGGTAGGAGACGCCGGACCCCTCGTCGTCGGTCGGCGCGACCCAGCCCGACCGGATGTCGGGGTTGCGCTTGTAGTAGTCGGCGTTGATGTCGATGAACACCTTGTCGCGGGTGCCGAGCTTGTCCGCGGGATAGATCGCGTCGACCGGGCAGGCATCCGCGCAGGCGCCGCAGTCGATGCAGGCCTCGGGGTCGATGTGCAGGATGTCGGAGCTGCCGAAGCCGCGTTCCTCGGGCGTCGGGTGAATGCAGTTCACCGGACACACGGACACGCATGCCGCGTCGCTGCAACATGATTGGGTGATGACGAACATCAGAGCATGTGCGCTTTCCGGTAGTACCGCATGGCGGGCTTGGTGAGCAGGCCGACCTCGTCGAGGAACTCCATGAGGTGAACACAGCTCGAGCGGATCATCGAGTGGAAGTGCGAGTTGTGCCGCATCTCGCGGACGGCACGGTCGGCGTCGAGGCCGGCATCGGCAAATGCCTTGCGCTGCACCAGACTCGTGACGATGTAGTACGCGCCGATGGACACCGCCAGAGCGCTGAACTGGCGTCGTGCCCAGCTCACGCCTTCCAGCGACTCACGCACCTCTTCACGCGCGAACTTCATGTGGCGCGATTCCTCGAGGACGTGGATCTCGTTGACCGTCCGGATGAAGTCGAGTACGCGGTCGTCGCGCATGCAGCCGCGCTGGAAGACGTCCAGAACTTCTTCGGCGACGAGAATCCCGGCGTAGGCGACCTCGTTCTTCGCGGTCTGCATGAAGATCTTGCCAAGGCGGGCGACCTTCTTCGAGGGCCGGTAGGAGGTGCCGACCATCTTCTCCGACGCCTTGGCGAACATCAGCGAGTGCCGGCATTCGTCGGCGACCTCGGTGAGCGCGAACTGGAACTCGGACCCGTGGTAGTCACCGAGGTACTGATCGCGGATGACCATCTCCTGCAGGATCATCTCGAACCAGATGCCGATGTTCATGATCGAGGCGAACTCGTGGCGGGTGACCGAGATCCGCTGCTCCTCGGTCAGTTCGTCCCAGTAGTCGGTGCCGTACAGCGACGACCACTCCGGGCTGCACCCGTACTTGGTCGGGTCCATCGGCTTCGACCAGTCGATCTCGGTCATCGCGTTCCGGGACAGGCGGGCGGCCGACGCCATGAGACGTGCGGAAACCTCCTCGGTGCCCTGGTCACGCATGCTGATGACGTTCTCGGTTCGTTCCATCGCGGCAGTCATGCGAACTCGCCTTCCGGTCGTCGTCGACCATGACAATGATCGATGTAATGACAATGTGTGTTGTCAAGATAGCACCGCAGTGTGACGCAGTAAACGGATCGATGAATATACTGACGAGTAAGTTCGATGCACGACGCGGTTGTCGCAGGTCAGCGCCGTCGATGCCGTCACCGATCAACCATGGGGGTTCGCATGTCATCCATCTTCATCACCGGCGGAGCAGCCGGGATCGGCCTCGCCACCGCCGAGCGGTTCGACCGCGAGGGATGGACGATCGGCGTCTACGACGTCGATGCCGACGCTCTCGCGAAGGTGAAGGCCGACCACCCCGACTGGATCACCGGCACCCTCGACGTCCGCGAACCGGAACAGTGGGCCGACGCTCTCGCCGAGTTCACCTCCCACACCGGCGGCACGCTCGATGTCCTCGACAACAACGCCGGCATCCTGCACGAGGGCAAGATCAACGACATCACACCCGAGCAGATCAAGCGCCAGATCGACATCGACGCACTCGGTGTCGCCCTGGGCGCGCAGGCCGCCTACCCGTATCTGAAGAAGACCCCGGGTGCGCATCTGGTGAACATCGCATCTGCGTCGGCGATCTACGGACAGCCCGGCATCGCCGTCTACTCGGCCACCAAGTTCTTCGTCGGCGGGTTCACCGAGGCCCTCGAACTCGAGTGGGAGCACGACGACATCCGCGCCGTCAGCATCTGGCCGCTGTGGGCCAAGACCGCGCTGGCCACCGGCGGCGCCAAGTCCACCAAGACCCTGGGCATCCGCATCACCCCCGAGCAGGTCGCCGACAAGGTCTGGGAATCCGTGCACCCCACCCGCCAGGACAAGCTGCTGCACCGCACCAGCTACTCCGTCGGCGCCCAGACCCTCTTCCTCGGTAACGCCGCGAAGTTCATCCCGAACTTCCTCAACCGGACCGTCAACAAGTTCATCGCGCAGTAGCCTCCTCCGCAAACCCACCCCTTTTCGCCAAACCCAGCACCCCCGTCGGCGGTGGGTTTGGCGATCGGTGGTGGGTTTGCGGGGTTCAGGCAACGCCGGCCGCGCGAAGCGCCTTGACCAGCGTCGCGTGGAAACGGGCCTCGTCGCGCAGGTCCTTCCACGTCCAACGGACGACCGTATAACCCTGCGCCCGAAGCTTGTCCTCGCGGATCTTCTCGTCGACGACGGTTTGCCAGGCCGCCTTCCCGTCGAACGTTCCGTTGTACTTGACCAAGCCGTCGAACTCGCCGATCACCTTGTCCGCCAGCAGGAAGTCGACGCGTGCGATGAACTCGCCGCGATCGTCGACGATCCGCACTTGCTGTTGCGGAACGGGCAGATCCGAGAAGTCGAGCATCACTGCGCGACTGAGGGATTCGCCGACACTCTCGGACAGTGCGTTTGCATGCGGCAACATCCGGCGCAGCATCTCGACGCCTTTGAAGCGCCGGCATGACTCGAGGATCGCCTGCATCCGTTCGGCGTCGGCCTTCATCCGGAGTGCGGCATCGAGCACGACGAGTGCTTGACGGCTGGTCCCGAGACGCGCGACATCGCAGGCTGTTCGTTCGATCGAGGTGACGGTCACGCCGTCGACGACCTCGACGTCCCCGGGGTCCACCACGCCCTGGTGTCGGATGACGCGCGCACTCAGTTTGCCGACCTTCGGCGACGTCACGTGGACGCGGGTCAGGTCGGGCCACAACAGGGGCAATCGGTGCATCGCGGCCGCCGAGACATGGCTGAAGATGCGATTCGGGTCGCCGGCCTTCGCGGCCGCCACGACCGTGAGCCGATGCTTCTCCACGTCGTCGAGTTGCTCGACTGTCGCGAAGTCGGCCATCGCGCCCGGCCACAGTCGGTGCAGTTCTTTGGATGCGACCTTCCCCCGGAGCACCTTGTCCGAGGTGTGGGTGCCGACGATGCTCGCGCGGCGAGCCAGTCCGAACTGATCGGTGGGAATCTCCATACGTATTCAGACGCACGGCGACTCTGTCTGGACCCACCTTTCCCCAAACCCACCAGAGATGGACAAACCCAGCACCTCAGCGGGTGGTGGGTTTGGCGAAAAGGGGTGGGTTTGCGGCAGGGTCAGTTCCGGGCGGTCGGGAGACGCCAGCCGAACTTCAGGCCGAGCAGGCGCAGGCCGGTGGCCAGGATCGACCCGACCGTCAGCCAGACCCACTGGGGCACGGGGGTGTGATACGAGCCGACCGCAACGATCGTGGCGCCGAGCAGGGCCGGGATCGCGTAGAGGTCGGCGGGCTGGAGGAGCAGTGGGATCTCGTTGGAGATCACGTCACGCAGGACACCTCCGCCGATCGCGGTCATGAGCCCGACGGCGGTCGCGGCGAAGGAACTCACGCCGACGTCGACCGCGATCGACGCACCGGTCGCGGCGAACAGACCCATGCCGAAGGCGTCGAGGACGAGAATCGACTTCCGGAGTTTGGTGAACGCGGGGTGGAAGGCGAAGACGAGCAGGCTGGCGATCGTGGCGGTCAGCGCATTGCCGTAGTTCTCGACCGAAGTGGGCGGGTTGATACCGAGTAGCACGTCACGCAGGACGCCGCCTCCGACACCGGTGAGCACTCCGACGGTGACGATGCCCCACATGTCGAAGTCCTTGCGGACGCCGACCATCGCACCCGAAGCCGCGAACACCGCGATACCCGCGAAGTTCAGGACGTCGAGAAGCACCTTCCACTCCTCTCACGACCCGGGCACCACGACCCCTCCGACCACACACGAATGGCCGCCCCCGGGTTACCGGGGACGGCCGTCCATGTGAAAATCGCGGTGCCGAGGCGGCAACCGGAAAAGGCTAGCGACGATCCAGATCGATGATGCCCGCGCGAGCGGCCTTCACGAGTCGACGCGGAATCCGCACGGGGACGCCGTTGACCTTTTCTTCCTGCAGTGCGGGGTTTTCCGCCTTCCACTGCGAACGACGGCTACGGGTGTTCGCCCGCGACATCCGGCGCTTCGGTACAGCCATGGTTGAGCCCTTCTCCTACGTGGTCTGCGTGGCCGTTGGCAACGCAGAGCGTCACCGATCGACCCGAGTCAGTGCGCCAATCGGCCCCCGCGGGCGCGGCACACAACCCGACCAGACTACCTGGCGAGACCGCCCAGCTCCAAAATGGCGGTCGACGGCCACGGTTCGCAGTCTGCGTCAGATGTATGACCAGGGACTTTCGACGCCGGTGAACAGTACGACCAGCCAGTACGCCACCCACACGACGACGATGAACAAGCCGATGACGATGGCGGTCAGCGCGAGGCCATCGCCGGTCTGCCTGCCGCCCGACGCCGCGATCTGTTTGCGCGCCACGACGCCCAGCACGAGCCCGATCAGACCACCGATGCCGATGCACACGAGACCGAGCAGCGAGGCGACCAGCGCCGCCACCGCGAGAGTGTTGGTCTTCGGGGTCCCGTCGGCCTGACTCTCACCGTAGGGATTGTCGACGGCGTGCTGCTCCCCCGCCGGCGACTGGGCGTGTGGCTGCTGTCCGTATGACTGGTAGCCCGGCGGCGGACCGTACCCGGGCCGACCCTGCGGTCCGGGCCCCGGCTGCCCAGGTGCTCCCGGTTGCCCGTAGCCCGATGGTCCGGGCCCGCCGTACCCGGGCGGCGGCCCTGGCTGCCCGGGACCCGGCGGTCCGTAACCCTGCAGCCCATATCCCGGCGGCGGGCCGTAACCCGGCTGCGGTGGGCCACCCGGTCCAGCAGGTCCACCGGGTCCGGCAGGTCTACCGGGCCCACCCGGCGGCCGCGTCGAGATGATGCGCGTCGAGTCGTACCCCGACGGCGCCGGACCGGACGGTGCGGCGGACGCGGGCGGAGTCTGGCCGGATGCGCCCGCGGTGCTGATGACGCGGGTGACGCCGTCGGCCGGGCTGTGCGACGGCGCGACCTCGGTGCCCTCCGGGCCGGCGCCCGGTGTGGAGGTCAGGGGTGTGGTGGTGCCCGGGGTCGACTGCACCGGCTCGGTGGTCTCCTCCGAACCGGTTTCATCGGACTGGCCGAGGAGCTCCGCCCGCGACACCTTCTGCGTCGGCTCGTACGTGGGCTGATTCGGATCGGGTGCCGAACCCGGCGGCACCTGATCCGACTGGGACTGGGGTGTGGAGGACGGATCCTGCGGATCCCCGCCTCCGGTCGGGTTCGACATCAGATGCCTTTCACAAGCCGTGCGTCGTCGCGGCGCGAGGATCGTTCGTGCGCGGCGCGATGGCTGCGCAGATCACAGAGTAGTGAGAAAACGCCTCGAACTGGGCTGAAGTCGACGATCGCAGGCTCAGATCGGCCCGAAATTCGTTCAGTAGTAGTAGACCGAGTCCATCGAGTTGCCGGCGGCGATCAGGATGATGAAGAGCACGATCCACACGATCGCACCCAGGATTCCCAACCCGCCGGTGATGATCCCGGCCAGTCCCATACCGGTACCGGTCTGGGTTCCGGCCGACTGCTCGACCTCGCGTCGGGCCATGAACCCGAGGACGACGCCTGCGATGCCGAGCGGCAGCGCCAGCGGGAAACAGGCGGCGAGCATCACCAGGGCGACGATGCCGCAGATCAGTGCGCCGATCGCCTTGCCGTTGGTGGAGGTCTGCGGCGCTCCGTAGCCGTACCCGCCGTAAGGCGCAGCGCCATAGGGATTCTGGGCGCCGTACGCGGCCGACCCGTAGGCGGGCGCCTGACCGGCCTGGTACGGGTCGCCGTACTGGCCGTAGTTCGCACCCGGCGGCTGACCGTACGGATTCGCGTTGTACGGGTCCTGGCCCTGGGGCTGACCGTATTGGTTCTGCTCATACGGGTTCTGCCCGTAGGGGTTCTGTTCGTAGGGGTTCTGTCCATACGGATTCTGGCCCTGCGGATCCGACGACTGGCCAGGCTGATAGGTCTGCGCGAACTCGGTCGGCGCATAGTCCGGGGAGCTCTGCGCCTGATCACCCTTGCTGAGGTTCGGACCCGATCCTCCGGGCTGCGATCCTCCCGCGGACCCGGAACCCGGCACCGTCCCCCAGTCGTCCTGGCCCTGGCCCGATCCCTGTCCTGGTGGATATGACACCCGCAAACCCCCTCGTTCGATCCGATAAATCCGTTCCTCACCCTAATGAATAGACTCGAGCGGTGTCTGGCGTCATCTCCGGCTTCACGGTGATCTTCATAGTAGTCGGGGTCGGCTATCTACTGGGTCGGACGCACGTGCTCGGCGATCACGCGCACGAGGTCCTGTCCCGCCTGGTGTTCTTCGTCTTCACTCCGGCACTGCTGTTCCATTCGCTGGTCACCTCGGATCTGTCGGTGATCTTCTCCTCGACGCTGGTCATCGCCGGCGGCAGCGCATTTCTCATCGCAGGCATCTATCTCGTCATCGCCAAGTTGTGGCTACGACGCCCCGTGCCGGAACTGGTCATCGGATCGCTCGCGTCGTCGTATGTCAACAGCGTCAATCTCGGTCTGCCGATTGCGATCTTCGTCCTCGACGACGCGTCGTTCATCGCGCCGCTGCTGATGTTCCAGATCCTCATCCTGTCGCCGATCGCGCTGGTGACGCTCGACCTCACCGCCCTCGAACCCACCGCAGGCCGTTCCCTCATCCGCAATTCGCTGATCGCCCCGATGACCAACCCGATCGTCGTCGGCGGGATCGCCGGACTGATCGTGTCGGTGCTCGGGTTGATGCCGCCGGCGGCCGTGATGTCGCCGCTGAAGATGCTCGGCGACGCGTCGGTGCCGGCGGCGCTGCTGGCCTTCGGTATGTCGCTCACCGGCGTCCAGGTGTTCAAGAAGGGTGAGAGTCCGCGCCGCGACATCGCACTCGCCGCCGTACTGAAGATGGTCGTGATGCCGCTGACCGTGTACGCGATCGCGAAATGGGGGTTCGGTCAGACCGGTCAGGCGCTGTTCGCCCAGGTCGTGATCGCCGCGCTGCCGACGGCCCAGAACGTCCTTGTCTACGCCACCCGCTACCGACGGGGACAGATCATCGCCCGGGACACCGCGCTGATCACCACGCTCGCATCGATCCCGGCGATCGCCGTCATCGCCTTACTGCTCGCCTGAGGACCTGCCGCGCCGGACGGCACCGTCACGCGTCAGGGTGTTCGCGCGGCACGACCTTCACCTCGACGCCGCCCATCAGGGCGAACCCGGTCACGCGCACGACCGGTGCACCCGGGCGGGGAGACTTGTGCGACTTGCCGCCGAAGCCGCCCATGATCCCCAGTCCGCCGACCTCGACGGTCACGCCTTCCGGAACCTTGACCTCCACGCCACCCATGATCACGACGCATTCGATGGTGAGAACGGGTGCGGTGAACTCGACCTCGCGCAGGTCGATCTCGACGCCGCCCATGATCGCCGTGGCGGTGAGGGCGTCGGCGACCACCGCGGTCCCCGACAGCTCGCTGCCCGACATGATCGCCAGCCGATGGCGCACCGCGACGTCGGAGCTCCCGCCGGTCACCCGCGGGCCCGGTGACATCGACGACGCCGGCATCGCCACGCCGAGCTGCGCGACCGGGAGGTCGTCGGTCAGCTCGTCGAGATCACCGAAGGTCTTGGCCATCACCGCTTTTCCCGCGCGCTCCTCGTACTCGACGAGGGAGAGGCTGCCGTGGGCCATGGCTGCGGACAGGATTTCGTGTACCAGTTCCCGATCGGCGTCGGCAGCACGCAGACGCGCCCGTCGATCGTCGGGTACGGGTAGATCGCCGGAGGAGGTCACATCAGGAAACCCTAGTGGCCACACCGCGCCCCGACCACCCTGATTTCCACCCTGAGCCGACCCCGACGATCAGCCGCGTCGACGTCCCTTCCGCGACTTCAGGTAGTCACCGACCACCGCGGCACCGAGACCGTCGACGTCGGGCGCGACGACGCGACCACCGATCCGGCGGGCGATCTGGTCCATGAAGTGCGCCAGGCCGGGGTCTTCGCCGAGGCGGAAGAACGTGACCTGTGCACCGAGCCGGGCCACGTGGTCGAGTTCGCGCACCGTCAACGCGATCGTCTGCGGGTGCGGCGGATAGAAGAAGAACGGCTCGCCGCTGGGGTCGAGGTGGGCGGTGGGTTCGCCGTCGGTGACCACCAGGACCACCGGCTGTGCGTTCGGGAAGCGACGCAGGTGTCGCTGCGCGAGCAGCAGCGCGTGGTGCAGGTTGGTGCCCTGTTCCATACGCGGTTGCAAGCCGGTCAGTTCGGCGATGTCGATGGAGCGCGCGTAGCGGCCGAAGGCGATGAGATGTAGTTCGTCGCTGCGGAACCGGGTGGAGATCAGATGGTTCAACGCGATCGCGGTGCGCTTCATCGGCGTCCAGCGACCCTCCATCTCCATGGAGAACGAGGTGTCGACGAGAAGCACGACCGCCGCCTGGGTGCGGCTCTCGGTCTCGGCGACCTCGACGTCGCGCACGTCGATCCGCACACCTGAGCGCGCCATCTCCGTCGTCGCGAGCGACGGTTCGGTGGTCTCGGAGACGGTGCGCAACACCGCATTCGACACCGTGCGGGTGACGTCCCACGGGTCGGTGTCGCCGAACTCCCACTCCCGGCTGGCCCCGGTGGGTTCACCGAGGAGCCCGGTCTGCCGGGTCTGGCGGTCGCCACGACGCCCCGACAGCTGCTCGGCGATGTCGCGGAAGATCGACTGACCGAGCTGACGCATCGCCTTGGGGCTCAGGCGAAGCTGACCGTCCGCGGTGCGATCGAAGAAGCCCTGTTCCGACAACGCCTTCTCGAGTTCGGCGAGCATCCGTGCGTCGACGGCGGCCTCGTCGCCGAGCTGGCGGGCGAGTGCGTCGAGGTCGATGTCGTCCATCTGGGCGCCGGCGTACTGCTGGGACAGCTGCTCGGACAACGCTTCGAGTTCCGAGATGTCGCGCAGAGCTGCGGCACCTTCCCCGAGTCCCATCGGCTGGTCTCCGGAGAACGACTGCGCGTTGTCCCAGTCGAGCCCCGGTCGCGCCGCGCGCAGCTGCGAATCCATCTGCGCGAGTTGACTCATCAGGTCCGGCGAACCGAAGGCCTGCTGCGCCAGCTGATCGAGCTCGGCCTGCTGCTCCGGGGTCAGCGAGTTGTAGAACTGCTGGGCCGCCGCGGCACGTTGTGCCAGCGAGTCGATGAGTTCCTCGGTGTTGCGCGGGTTCTCCGGGAAGAAATCTCCGTGGGAGTCCATGAACTCGTCGAACTTCTCCGACGTGTCCTCGCCGCGGTTGTGCGCCTCGAGTAGCTCGTTGAGGTCCTTGAGCATGTCCAAGACCCGTTGCCGGTCGGCCTCGGTGGCGCCTTCGAGCGCCTCCTTCATGCCGGCGAACCGCTGGTCGAGCAGCTCGCGGCCGAGGAGGTCCTTGATCTTCTCGTAGTCCTCCCGGGCCTGCGGGCTGCGCCAGTTGTACTCCGACAGCTCTTCGACGGCCTGCGCGGTCGACGGTGGCAGGCTGCCGATCTGCATCTCCGCGAAACGCGCATCGTCGTCGAGGTCGCGGGCGAGTTGCTTGCGCTCTTCCAGGACCGCGCGGTCGAGCAGTTCGCGGATCTCGGCGAACGTGCCGTCGAGGTTTCGCTTCTTCAGCAGTTCCTGCCGGCGTCGGTTGACCTGTTCCCGGAGCTTGTCGAGGCCGCGCATGTTCGGGGTGCCGCGGCGCAGCAACTCCCGGAGGGCACGCTGCGGCGACGCACCGGCCATGACGTCGTCGCCGATCGTCTCCAGCGCCTCGCGCAGATCCACCGGCGGGGCGAGCGGATCGGGCCCGCCGGTGTACCGCTGGTAGCGCGAACGATGGAAGCTCTTGCGCGCCAATGTGTTCTCCCTCAGCCGTAGATGGTCTGGCCGGCCTCGTCGGCTTCCTTGCCGATCCGACGTGCCAGGAACAGACCCTCGAGTGCCAATTCGACGGCACTCGCCCGCTCGCCCTCGATGTCGGCGTCGAGACGCTCGGCGATCGCGTCGAGCACGGCGCCGGTGGTCTCCGGGGACGGGATCGAACCCAGGAAATCGCCGGCCCGGACACGGTCGCCGGTCACGACCGGTTCACCGTTCTCCAGCGCGTCGACGAGCGCTGCCATGTCGATCCCGCCGAGGTGCGCGCGGACGGTGTCGGCAACGGACTTGCGCATGAGGTGCTCGAGGATCTCCAGTTCGCGCCCCTCTTCGCCGGACTCGAACTCGACCTTGCCGCGCAGCACCTCGACCACCGGCTCGAGGTCGACGACGCGCGCGACAGCCTGCTCCTCGCCGGTGACCGCCGCGCGGTGAAGTGCCGCTGCGGCAACGGTTTCGGCGGCTGCGATCGAGAAGCGAGCGGAGACACCCGACCGCTGGTCGATGGACGGGTGGTCGCGGGCGTAGCGGGTGAAGCGTGCCAGGATCTCGGTGATGAACGTCGGGACACTCGCGGTGAGGTCGGCCTCCTGCTCGATGACGGCGACCTCGTCGTCGAGTTCGAGCGGGTAGTGCGTACGGATCTCGGCGCCGAATCGGTCCTTCAGCGGGGTGATGATGCGTCCGCGGTTGGTGTAGTCCTCCGGGTTCGCGCTCGCCATCACGAGCACGTCGAGTGGGAGCCGCAGCGTGTAGCCACGGACCTGGATGTCGCGCTCCTCCATCACGTTGAGCATCGACACCTGGATGCGCTCGGCGAGATCCGGGAGTTCGTTGATCGCGACGATGCCGCGGTGTGCGCGCGGGATGAGGCCGAAGTGGATGGTCTCCGGATCACCCAGACTGCGACCCTCGGCCACCTTCATGGGGTCGATGTCGCCGACGAGGTCGGCCACCGACGTGTCCGGGGTGGCCAGCTTCTCGCTGTACCGCTGCGAACGGTGCCGCCATTCGATGGGCAGATCGTCGAGCAGGTTGGCGGCCTTGCGGATCGACGCCGGGGTGATCGGCTCGTACGGGTGCTCGCCGAGCTCGGAACCGGCGATCACCGGCGTCCACTCGTCGAGGAGTCCGACGAGGGTGCGCAGGATGCGGGTCTTGCCCTGGCCGCGCTCACCGAGCATGACGACGTCGTGGCCGGCGATGAGCGCACGTTCGAGCTGCGGGATGACGGTGGCCTCGAAGCCGACGATCCCCGGCCAGGGGTCGCGGCCCTCGCGGAGAGCGGTCAGCAGGTTGTTGCGGATCTCGTCGCGCACGCTGCGCTGCACGTGGCCGCCGGCACGCAGTTCACCCAGGGTGCGGGGTGACGGGTGGCGGGTTTCGGTCGACTGAGAACCATGGGTGGTGAAGTTGTCCTCTGGCACGTGATCCACGCTACTCCGAGTTGTGATGTGCGTGCGTGCCGTACGGGCTTCGACGAGGCTCAGCCGGCAGGGGAACCGGGGCTCAGCCGGCAGGGGAACCGGGGCTCAGCCGGCGGAGGGACCGGGGCCCGGCGACCAGGCCGGGTCGCGACCGACGAAGCCCATCAGGCGGCTGACGGCGTCGGTGTCGGCCGGCACCTCGACCGCGGGCCCGTACTGCCCCGAGCTCCGCAGCAGCTCGTCGATGGGGATCATCCCGTCGAGCAGCATCCCGGCGTAGCCGGGGTCGAGGTCCGGGGTGACGCCCTGCGACCGGGCGAGATCCCAGGAGTGCATGTACACGTCCGCGGTGTAGAACCGGTCGACCGCGTCGGCGAGGCGGTGCTCCCCTGCCATCGGGTGGCTGAACGTCTCCCCCGCCGACCGGCCGTCGAGCAGACCCTGCACGGCGGCCGCATGCGCCGACCATGCCCCCGCGGGATCGTCCGCGACCGAAGGACCTCCCGGCAACCGCACACCGCCGGCGTCGAGGAACCCGGTGAACCAGTCGACGAGGTGGGCCACGACGTCACGAGCGACCCACCCGCCGACCGGCGTCGGGGCATCCCAGTCGGAGACGCCTGCGATCACGTCGGCGAATCCGGCCGCGACCTCCCGATGCCGGTCGGCGGGGTCGAGTTCGGTCAGCGACACGGTTCAGACCTCGCCGGACTCGAGCAACTTGTCGAGGGCGGCGTACCCCTCGTTGACGCCGACCTCCATCCCCGACGACAACCAGGCGTCGCGGTCGGCGAAGCTGTCGCACAGGGATTGGGCGTGCAGGCGGGTGGTTCCGTCGCCGAGATCCTCGAACCACATCGTCTCCAGCGACACCTGGTCCGGCATCCCCATCCACGTGAAGGTCTGCACGATCTTGTCCTCGCCGATGGTGTGGAAGCAGCCACGGAACTCGTGGTCCTGCCCTTCGTGGGTCGACACGTATCGCCAGGCGCCACCGTCGCGGGCATCCCATTCGACGACCCGGCTGGAGACCGAATCCGGACCGTTCCAGCGGACGAACAGTTCGGGATCGGTGTGGAGCTTGACGAGTTGGGCCGGGGTGCCTCGGAAGTCGCGGGTGATCCGGATGATCGGCACCTCCTTGTCGGCTTCGATCGCGGCCTCGGGGTAGCGGGTTGCGGTGGTGCTCATGACGCCTTTCCTTTCCTGGTTGTCTTCTCGTGCTCGACCTCGGGACGTTCCGCCTCGGGGCCGTCGTTCATCTCCGCGAGCAGTGCGTCGAGGCGCTGGTAGCGCTCCTCCGCCCGCTGTCGGTATCGCTCGATCCACTTGGTCATGAGGTCGAACACCTCTGCTTCCAGATGGACCGGACGTTTCTGGGCCTCCCGGGTTCGGGTGACCAGGCCGGCGTCCTCGAGCACCTTCAGATGCTTGGAGACCGCCTGGATGCTGACGTCGTACGGTTCGGCGAGCTGGGAGACCGTCGCGTCGGACACCGCCAGTCGCGCGACCATGTCGCGTCGGGTGGGGTCAGCGAGTGCGGCGAACACCTTGGACAGCTCGTCTGCCATTCCCCGTCCTCCTCAACCGTTCGGTTGAATACAACGATGCGCCCGTCCGGAACCGTTGTCAACCCCTTGGTTGAATAAGAGGGCAAGAAAAATCCCGCTGCCTGTTCGGCCCGGTCAGCGGGCAGAACAGCAGCGGGATCTCGGGTCAGTGCTCAGGCAGGCGGCTCAGGCAGGTCCGACGGGCGCGTCACCGCGCAGCGTGATGCGGTGCATGACCCGGCGGTTGTCGCCGTAGTCGCGGTTGGCGTAGTGCAAGGTGTTGCGGTTGTCCCACAGCACCAGGTCGCCGAGACGCCAGCGGTGGCGGACGATGTGCTCGGGCTTGGTGATGTGTGCGTAGAGCAGGTCGAGGATGCCACGGCTCTCGGCCTCCGAGACGCCCTCGATGTGCGAGGTGAAGCCCGGGTTGACGAACAGCGACTTGCGGCCGGTCTCCGGATGCACCCGCACCACCGGATGACTCACCGGCACGAGCTCGGTGACTTCTTTGCCGTCCCAGGTGTTTCCGCGTCCGTCGCGACGTTGCTTGAGGTAGTAGCCGAATTCGCGGCTGCCGTCGTGCACGGCCGTCAGCCCGTCGACGAGGCGTCGGATCGGCTCGGACAGCGACTGATACGCGAGTTCGGCGTCGGCCCAGTTGGTGTCACCACCGTTGCGCGGCAGCACGACCGGACGCAGGATAGAACCCATCGGCGGACGCGGCATGAACGTCACGTCGGTGTGCCACACGTCGGCGAATCCGTTGTCGGCGCTGTCGAGTTCGTAGACCTCGTCGGGCACGTCCCCGCTGTCCCACACCGGATGTCCGAAGGTGAGGTCACCCAGCCGGTTTCCGAACTCTATGTGCGACGCGTCGTCGAGATCCTGGTTCCGCAGCACGATGACCTTGTAGTCGATCAACGCCTGACGGATGGCCCGCACCTCGTCGTCCGAGGCCGTCGCGACGTCGAGACCGCGGATCTCGGCACCGAAGGTGGGGCCGAACTCATCGACGTCGAGCTCGACGCCCGAGGAGACGATGCCGGCGGCCGGAGCGGCGGTCCGAGCAGCAAAAGTCCGAACAGCAGTGGCGCGGACGTCAGAAACGGGATGGGAGATGGTCATGAGGGTTCCTTCTCGGGGATGACTGGTGGTGGCGAGGAGCAACAGCCGCCGGCGGGGATCCGTGGTGGGATCCGTCGGACCAGTTCATCGAGTGGACCGTCATCAGATGCATCGACTCCGTTCCGTCCGCCGGCCCGGTACACGACATGCTCGACGAGCAGTCGTGGTGCGGGGAAGACAGGACGAGAACGGACACCCGTACTTTTTAATCTCCCGTCGACCGCTCGGACAGGGTTGCGCCCAGGGTGAGGAAAACACCCCGCGGCGGCGACGCGACGCTCAGCCGACCGCGAGCCACACCGCGAGGCCGAGACCGCACAGTCCGACCACGATCCGCAGCGGACCGGCGGGCAGGCGTTTGACGACCGGTGGTCCGCACCAGCCGCCGAGCAGACAGCCGATGGCCATCGCGAGAGCCGCCCACCAGTCGACGGGCCCGAAGATCATGAAGCCGACCGCGGCGACCGCATTGGCGACGCCGAGGAACAACGACTTCGACAGTGCCGCACGCCAGAGCGGCTCGCTGGTGACCACCAGCATCAGGGCCAGGATCATGATGCCCGCGCCGGCGCCGAAATAGCCGCCGTAGATGCAGATCAGCGTCAGCCCGACGATGAACACCCACGGACGTTCGGCGTGCGAGGTCGCCCACCGCCGCAGGACCGGTTGCACGAGTAGGGCTGTGGCGGCGATGGCCACCAGGAACGGGACCATCGCCTCGAAGGCCTCGGCGGGCGTGAGGAGCAGCAGGACCGCACCGATGGTCCCGCCGATCAGGGCTGCGATCAGCCCGATGACGAGGCGGCGCCGGTCGCCGTCGAGCAGGGCCCTCCCCGACTGGGCGGTGCTGCCCACCCCGACCGCGACGAGTGCGACCGTGTTGGTCACGTTCGCCGCGATCGGGGTGAGACCGACCGCGAGGAGTGCGGGGTAGCTGACGATGGACGCCAGCCCGGTGATGTACCCGATCAGGCCCGCGCCGAAGCCGGCGACGACCAGTAGTGCGAGATCAGTGAGCGAAATGACGTGCCCCGGTGAGGTAGAGCGTCACGCCCGCCTCGTTGGCCGCCTCGATGACCTCGTTGTCACGGATCGACCCGCCCGGCTGCACGACCGCCTTGACGCCCGCCGACAGCAGCACCTGCAGACCGTCCGGGAACGGGAAGAAGGCATCCGACGCACCGACGGACCCGGCCGCGCGATCGCCGGCCCGCTGGACGGCGAGGTGAGCGGAGTCGACACGGTTGACCTGACCCATGCCGACGCCGACCGAGGCGCCGTCGGAGGCCAGGAGGATGGCGTTCGACTTCACCGAACGGCAGGCGCGCCAAGCGAATTCGAGATCCGCGAGGGTCTGGGCGTCAGCCGGCGGGCCGGCGACGAGGTTCCAGTTCTCGGGGTTGTCGCCCTCGGCGTCGATGACGTCGCGCTGCTGGATCAGCAGACCACCCGAGACCGGCTTGGTCTCGACCCCGGTCGCCGACGGCGGTGTCGCGATCAGCACGCGGATGTTCTTCTTACGGGTCAGGACCGAGAGGGCGCCGTCGGCGAAGCCCGGCGCGACGATGACCTCGGTGAAGATCTCGGCAACCTGTTCGGCCATCTCGACTGTGATCTCGCGGTTCGCCGCGATCACGCCGCCGTAGGCGCTGACCGGGTCGCAGGCGTGGGCCTTGCGGTGCGCGTCGGCGATGTCGGCGCCGACCGCGATGCCACATGGGTTGGCGTGCTTGATGATCGCGACCGCCGGGGCCTCGAAGTCGTAGGCGGCGCGCCACGCGGCGTCGGCGTCGGTGTAGTTGTTGTAACTCATCTCCTTGCCGTGCAGCTGCTCGGCGGTGGCGAGGCCACCTTCCCCGGCGTTGCCGACGTAGAGAGCGGCGGCCTGGTGCGGGTTCTCGCCGTAACGCAGCACGGCCGAACGGTTCCAGGTGGCACCGGCCCAGATCGGGAACTGCGAATCGTCCTCGGGCGCGACGACACTCGACATCCACGAGGCGACGGCCACGTCGTAGTCGGCGGTGTGGCGAAACGCCTTGGCGGCCAGCTTCTTCCGGTCGGCGAGGGTGAACCCGCCGGCCGAGATCGCCTCGGTCACCTGTCCGTAGTCATCGGGGCTGGTCACGACGGCCACCGACGGGTGGTTCTTGGCCGCGCCGCGCACCATCGACGGGCCACCGATGTCGATCTGCTCGATGCACTCGTCGGGGGTCGCGCCCGAGGCGACGGTCGCGGTGAACGGGTAGAGGTTCACGACGACGAGATCGAATGCGGCGACACCCAATTCGGCGAGCTGGGCGACGTGGTCGTCCTTGCGGGTGTCGGCGAGGATGCCGGCGTGCACCTTCGGGTGCAGGGTCTTCACGCGGCCGTCGAGGCATTCGGGGAAGCCGGTCAGGGTCGAGACCTCGACGACCGGGACACCGGCGTCGGCGATGGTCTTGGCGGTCGATCCCGTCGAGACGATCTCCACACCGGCGGCCTGGAGTGCGGTCGCGAGATCGGCCAGGCCGCTCTTGTCGTAGACACTCACCAGCGCGCGCCGGATGGGTCGGCGGGCGCTGTCAGCGGGCTGTGTGTTCACGGGATGCGGGCCTTTCGTCCATCGATGACTACTCCACGGGTGACCAGTGCGGTCACCACTTCGGCGAGCAACACGCGCTCGACCGTCTTGATGCGTTCGTGCAAGGTGTCGACGGTGTCGTCGTCGTCGACCGTGACCACCTGCTGCGCCAGGATCGGGCCGGTGTCGACGCCTTCGTCCACGAGATGGACGGTCGCACCGGTGACCTTGACGCCGTAGTCGAGTGCCTCGGGCACACCGTGTGCCCCGGGGAATGCCGGCAGCAGGGCGGGATGGCTGTTGACGATCCGTCCACCGAAGCGTTCGAGGAACGCGGAACCCAGGATCTTCATGAAGCCCGCGGTGACCACCCAGCCGGGATCGACGGCGGCGACCGCCTCGGTGAGCGCGGCGTCCCACGCGGCGCGGTCGGCGTGGTCGGCGACGCGGCAGGTGATCAGCGGGATCTCGTTGCGATGCGCGATCTCCTGGGCCCGGCAGACGCGGTCGACGACGATGGCCGCGACAGTGAACGGGGCATCGTCGGCGGCGGCGCGGGCGAGCAGCGACTCGAGCAGAGAACCGGTACCCGACGCCATCACCACGACGGGTGTTCGTACGGGCGCGGTCTCAGATGTCACGCCTGCGAGCCTAATAGCAGCACGTCGAGCGGGGATCGGCGGGTCTCAGCGCCGACGGCCGGCACCGGGTGTTCCCGGGTAGAGGTCATAGTCGGCGTCGTCGACGAGGTCGCTGTCGTCGAGATCCTCGGCCGGGATCCGGTTGGCCGACGGCGCGGCGTCGTCGGCTGCGGCGGGCTCGAACCCGCCGTCCTCGTAGACGGCGTCCTCGTACTCCGCTTCCTCGTACTCGCCGTCCTCGTACTCGCCGTCGTCACCGTCGGCCTCGTCGTACTCTCCGTCGGCGTCGGTGTACTCGACGTACTCGTCGTCCTCGTCGAGGTCGGCGACGATGACGTATTCGTCTTCGAAGCCGAGGTCGTCGGGGTCGTCGAAGTACTCGTCCCCCACTGCGGCGCGGGCGGCCCGGGTCGACGGTAGGAAGGCGTAGACGATCGCGAGGAGGATGCCGATGACCGCGATCCAGCCGAGCGTGAAGACGCCGGCCGCGGAGACGGTGACCGCGACGTCGCCGAACTCGCCCAGGGTTCCGCCGGCGGCCGCGGTCAGGATCGCCATGGCCGAGGCGGCGACGGCGGCGGCTACGCCGATCGAGCGCACATGGGCGACCGGGTTCAGGTCGCGGCAGCGCCAGCCCACGAAGGCCGCGACGGCGGCGGGGGCGATCAGGCCGAGGAAGCCCCAGCTGCCCGCACCGGTGCCCTCGGGCAGGACCGCGAGGGCGGGTACGGGCGGGACCGCTCCACCGCGGACGGTGAACAGGTCGACGGTCATCGCACCGATCTGCACATCGGAGCCGACGAGGACCGCGGTCGCGCCGATCATCAGGTTCGGCAGATACATCAGGGACAGCAGGCTGAGCCCGAGGAAGCCGTCGAAGTCATAGCCGGTGTCGATCAGCTCGCCGATCTGGGTGTGCCGCATCAGCATGCGCAGGCACACCAGGACCGCGCCGGCCACCACGAGGGCCAGAACGGCAACGAGGCCGTATCGGAAGCCGCGGCGGTCGGCGTAGGACATCCCCCACCGGGCCGCGAAGTCGTGTCGTCGGACCCACGTGACACCGGCCAGCGCGGCTCCGCCGTGGATGCCGATCGTGTAGGCGAAGGCGATCAGCGCATTGGGCGTCTGCACCGGCAGCACCGATCCGCCGTCCATCACGATCGCCAGCGACATCGCGGTGATCAGGAGCGGGCCCACGATCGCCGAACACACCACCGCCCCGACGTCGAACAGGTCGTGTGCCGATCGTTGCCTCGGTCCGCTCCCACCGATCGCGCGGGCCGTGAGACGGGCGGTGCCGATCGCGACGACCAGGGTCGGCAGCAACGGCAGGACACCGATCGTGACCCCGCTGATGGTGACCGGCACCTGGTGGATCGCCAGCCAGCTCGAGGCGATCGCACTGGGCAGGCCGGTGAGTCCGCTGCCCGCGAGCAGCAGCACCGTCAGCATCACGACGATGAGCGTGACCAGGGCGAGCGCGGGAACGGTGAACGCGACCACGGCCAGCTGCCGGGCCGAACCCTCGACGTCGTTGCGCTGGGCACGACGGGATCGTCGCAGCGCACGCAGCTGCGACGCGAGGTTGTCCGCGGTCGAGTCGGGCCTGAAGGTGGGCATCGTCATGAGCGTGGCATGGTCGGCCGCCGGGCCGTCGGAGACGCGCCGCGATGAGACGGAAAGCGTCTCAGGTCACCGCGGACACGCGCTTGAGAACGACAGTGCCCGGAATCGATAGTGCCCCGCCGACGCGTGTCGACGGGGCACTCTCGGTGTCTGGATCAGCTACCGCTACTGGTGGGCGGTTCGGGCTTCTGGAAGACCGTGGTCGAGTGATCGGCGGCCTGGCCGGCCTCGGACTCACTCGCGGAGGCGCCACCCGACTGCGCAGCACCGGACGACGCACCGGAGGCGCCTGCCGAGTACTGCCCCGGGGTGTAACCGCCGTAGCCGGACTCGCCCGGTGCCGACGCCTGGCCGGACTGGGCGCTCGAGTAGCTCTGGCCGGTGCCGGGAGCCTGCGAGTACGCCGACGGGTCGTAGTTCGCCGAGCCCTGCTGGCCATACTGGGACTGACCGGTGCCGTATGCGGAGGACTGTCCGGTCTCCTGCGCGCTCGACTGCTGGGCCGCGGACGATACCTCCGAAGCACCCGACGTCGCCGAACCGGATGCGACGCCCGTGCCGGCGGCCGGGGCAACCTTGATGAAGCCGGAGTCGATGAGCACCCAGGCGACGGCGAGCAGAGCCGACAGCAGCGACAAGATCAGCAGGACGATGGCGCCGGCGCCGTTGTCGTAGTCGGCGCTGACGAGGATGAACAGCGCGATCAGAAATGCCGGGATGTTCAGGGCGGCGACGGTGGCCGCCGGCGACTTGACCCCGGGGATCAGAGCGAACAGCGCCAGGATTCCGCCGGCCGCGGCAAGCGAGTACGGCCCGATGTAGTCGATCTGGAAGACCTTGGCCGACTCGCCGTAGGCCTTGGCTGCGGGAAGGAAGCCGGAGAACAGCACGACGAGACCGAACAGACCGATGACACCGGCCAGGATCGTCGGGGTGATCGCGGGCAGACCCTGGCTCGGCGGTTTCACCGGCTGCTGCTGGCCGTAGCCGTACTGTCCGTAGCCCTGCTGCGGATTCTGGCCGTACTGCTGCTGGCCGTAGCCCTGCTGCTGTCCGTACTGCTGGCCGTAACCCTGCTGCGGATTCTGACCGTACTGCTGTCCGTAGCCCTGCTGGGGGCTCTGCCCGTAACTCTGCTGACCGCTCTGCGGGTACTGCTGGCCGTACTGGCCGTGGGACTGTCCGGACTCGGGCTGTTGCCCGTAGCCCCCCGTTGGATACGTCATTGGCGATCTCCTGGTCGGCTCGTCTGGGTTATCTGGCTCAGGTCGCGCGCCGGTGGTGACGGCATCGGCCGTCACCGCCCCGACGGGCACAACACCCGGCCCACGGTAGTACATGTGACCGGCGGGTCATATGGACCTTTCGACGTCTGCCGTCGACGACACCGCCCACGCTACCGATGTCCGACGATGTCGGGCCGCGGTCGTGCACAGCCGTCACCAGCGATGAGCCCGGCCCTGTTCGGCGTACCAGTCGACGAGCGAGTAGTCGTCGACCGACTTGGGATCGATGTTGACCTCCGACCGGCCGGCCAGAATCGCCGTGACCGGAACCTCGAGTTTCTTCCCGGTGCGCGTGTGCGGGATGCCCGGGGCCTCGATGACCTCATCGGGCACATGGCGTTTCGACAGTCGGTCGCGGACCGCGGCGGCGATCCGCGCGGTGAGGGCGTCGTCGAGTACGGCACCGGGGACGAGGGTGACGAACAGCGGCATCCAGTAGGCGCCGTCGGGTCCGTCCACGCCGAGGACGAAGGCCTCCGCGATCTCGTCGAGCGACTCCACGACCTCGTAGATGTCGGCCGATCCCATGCGGATTCCGTGCCTGTTCAACGTCGCATCGCTGCGGCCGTGGATGACCAAGGAGCCGCGTTCGGTCACGGTGACCCAGTCGCCGTGCCGCCAGACCGACCCGTCGGGATGGGTGGTCGGCCCGTCCCATTCGTGGTCGAAATAGGCGGAGCGGTAACGCGCGCCGTCGGGGTCGTCCCAGAAGTGCACCGGCATCGACGGCATCGGCGCGGTGACGACCAGCTCTCCGACCTCGCCGACGAGCGGCGTACCGTCCGGCGCCCAACTCTCCAGCGCTACACCGAGATAGCGCACCGACAACTCGCCGGGTACCACCGGCACCCCGACCGATCCGCCGGCGAAGGCCGACACGATGTCGGTGCCGCCGCTGATCGACGAGATCGGCAACCCCCGCTTCACGTGGTCGTCGACCCAGGCGAAGAGGTCGGCGGCGAGCGAGGAACCGGTGCTGCCCAGGGCCCGGAGCGCCGACAGGTCGTGGTCGCGGCCCGGTTCCAGCCCGGCCTTGCGCGAGGCCTGGAGCTGCCCGGGCGAGGTGCCGAAGTAGGTGACCTTCTCGTCGGCGACGATCTGCCAGAGCTGGTCGGCATCCGGATAGAGCGGCGAACCGCTGTAGCAGACGATCCGCGCGCCGCAGAGGAGTCCGGCGACCTGGTAGTTCCACATCATCCAGCTGAGCGCGGTCTGCCAGAAGAAGACGTCGTCCGACGACAGGTCACCGTGGAGCGCACCGGCTTTGAGGTGCTCGACGACGACGCCGCCGTGCCCGTGCACGATGCCCTTCGGGCGGCCGGTCGTACCCGAGCTGAACAACACCCAGAGGGGATGGTCGAAGTCCACGAGCACCGGTTCCGCGTCGCCGGCCTCCGCGGTGAGCGCGTCGGCGTAGTCGATCCGCGTCGTGCTGTCCCCCGTCGGGTTGCCCGCGTCGCCGCCGATCGTGATGTGCGCGACGAGGTCCGGCAGCAGGCTCGCGAGTTCGGCACTGTCCGAACGCTTGTCGATGTCCTTGCCGCCGTACCGGTATCCCGCGGCGCTGAACAGGATCTTCGGCCGGAGCTGCCCGAGCCGGCTCGCGGCGCCCTGCGGCGCATAGTCCTGGCCGCAACCCGACCAGATGGCACCGAGGCTGGCGGTGGCGAGGAAGGCGACGACCGCCTCGGGGATGTCGGGCAGGTAGGCCGCGACGACATCGCCGGTTCCGATCCCCTGTGCCCGCAGCGTCGCGGCCAGGGAAGCGACCAGATCGGGGAGTTCCGACCAGGCGATCTCGGTCCGTTCCCCGGCCTCGTCGAGTCCGACGATAGCGGCGCCCGGAAGGTCGGCGTGGCGCAGGATCTGGCTCACGTAGTTCAGCCGGACACCCGGGAACCACTGGGCGCCGGGCATGCTCGGATCGGCGAGAACGGCTGCGTCACCCTCGGCGAGGGGTTCGCCGGCCAGGGCGTCGAGGTCGAAGAACTCCCACAGGGCTCGCCAGAACTGTGCCGGCTGCTCCACCGACCAGGACCACAACCGGTCGTAATCCGCGGCGTCCACGCCGAACCGGTTCTCCACGTGCCGGCTGAACCGCTCGATCGCGGCACCGGTCATCGCAGTTCCTCCAGGATGTGCGTGGCCTCTTCGCGCATCGCGACCTTGCGGACCTTGCCGGTGACGGTCATCGGGAATTCCTTGACCACGTGGACGTATCGGGGGATCTTGTGCCGCGCGATCTTGCCGTCGGCGAAGGCTCGCACGTCCTCGGCCGTGAGATCGGTGGCGTGGTCGCGGAGGCGGATCCACGCCATGAGTTCTTCGCCGTACTTCTCGTCGGGGACGCCGATGACCTGGGCATCGAGGATGTCGGGATGGGTGTAGAGGAATTCCTCGATCTCGCGCGGGTAGATGTTCTCGCCGCCCCGGATCACCATGTCCTTGATCCGGCCGGTGATGCGGACGTAGCCGGCGTCGTCCATCTCGGCGAGGTCGCCGGTGTGCATCCACCCCTCGGAATCGATGGCCTCGGCGGTCTTCTCCGGATCGTTCCAGTAGCCGGTCATCACCGAGTAACCGCGCGTGCACAGCTCGCCGGTCTCGTTGCGGCCGAGCGTCTCCCCCGTGCCGGGAGCGACGATCTTGATCTCGAGATGCGGGCCGACCTGGCCCACGGTGGTGACCCGGAGTTCGAGCGGGTCGTCGACCCTGGTCTGGGTGGACACCGGCGACGTCTCGGTCATGCCATAGCAGATGGAGACCTCGCTCATGTGCATCCGATCGACCACCTGACGCATCACCTGTTCGGGGCACGGCGAGCCGGCCATGATGCCGGTGCGCAGCGAGGACAGGTCGGGAGCGTAACCCTCCGGAGCGGCATCGAGCAGTGCGAGTTCGGCGATGAACATCGTCGGCACGCCGTAGAGACTGGTGCAGCGATGTTCGGCGACCGCGTCGAGCGTGGCCTTCGGATCGAAGGCGGGACCCGGGATCACCATGGCCGCACCGTGACTGGTGGCGGCGAGATTGCCCATCACCATGCCGAAGCAGTGGTAGAACGGCACCGGCAGGCAGATGCGGTCGTCGGCGGTGTAATCGAGAAGCTCACCGACGAGGTAGCCGTTGTTGCCGATGTTGCGATGCGACAGCGTCGCCCCCTTGGGGAAACCCGTTGTACCCGAGGTGTACTGGATGTTGATCGGATCGTCGGCGGACAGCGACGCCGCGATCTCGGCGACCCGCGCCAGTTCCTCGTCGGAGGGGGCCGCGGTCAGCTCGGTCCAGGCCGCGGACTCGAATGTCACCACCTCCCGCAGATCCGGGCAGTGCGGACGCGCCTCCGCCAGCATCGACTCATAGCCGGAGTCCTTGAACCGTTCGGCCGCGAGGACGACGCTCGTGCCGGACTGCTTGAGGGCGTACTCGACCTCGTTCTGCCGGTAAGCGGGGTTGAGGTTGACCAGGATCGCGCCGATCTCGGCGGTGGCGTACTGGACGAGCACCCACTCGAAGCGGTTGGGCGCCCACAGTCCGACCCGATCCCCCTTGGCCACGCCCAGCCGCAGCAGGCCCGCTGCCAGTGCCCGTACGTCGCGGTGGAATTCGGCGTAGGTCCACTGTCTTCCGATGGCGGCGTCGATGAGCGCGACGTGGTCGGCGTACTTCTCGACGGTCCGCGCCAGGGTCGTGCCGATGGTGTCCGTCAGCAGAGCAGGATTCTGCGGCCCGTGGGTGTGTGCGAGGTTCTGGGCGTGAGCGTCGTTGCTCATGAGCGGGCTCCGGTCTCTCGGTGGTGTCGGGGAAACGAGGGGTGTCGGAAGGCGGTTCGGCGCAGCGGGATCAGGCGTCGGCGTCGGCGTCGGGCCGTTCGGTCACGCGGGACAGCACGACCTCCGCCTGCCGGAGCACCGGCCCGTCGATCATCTGACCGTCGAGGCTGAAGACCCCGCCGCCGTGTTCGGCGGAGCCGTCGATGACCTTGTGCGCCCACGCGATCGCCTCCTCGGAGGGCTGGTAGCCGGCGCGGATGTGCTCGACCTGCGACGGGTGGATGCAGGCGGTCGCGGTGTAACCGAGGGCCACCGCATCGCGTACCTCGGCGACGAGGCCGTCGACGTCGTCGATGTCGAGGTGCACCGAGTCCACGGCGAACTTGCCGTGTGCCGCAGCCGCGATGCGGACCATCGACCGGACCCACGCGGCGACGTCACGGTATTCGCCGGGCCGCGGTTCGTCGGGCCCGAACCGGCTCGACGTCCCGCCGAGTCCGGCGACCAGATCCTCGGCGCCCCACATGAGGCCGATGCAGTTCGACGTGGCGGCGATGTCGTTGGCGCGGGTGGCACCCAGCGGCGTCTCGATCAGCGCGATCGTCTGGAACGCGGTGTCCAGGATCGACGCCACGTCCTCCGACTTGGCCTGCATGACGACCCGGTAGTTCGTCTCGGAGACCGCGGCCAGGTCACGCCGGTAGTCGCCGGTACCGGCCGGGTTGATCCGCACGATGGTGCGGTCCGGGTCGATCGGGTTGGCGATCAACGCTTCCCGCGCCGCGGCGCGGTTCTCCGGCGAGACCGCGTCCTCGAGGTCGAGGATCACGACGTCGGCTCGATCGAGGGCCTTCTGGTAGCGCTCGGGCCGGTCTGCGGGGCAGAACAGCAGTGCGGGCCCGGCGGGCAGCCAGGCGTTGGACAACTGGGAATCGCCCAGGCTCGATCCGCTCACGAGCGAATTGTCGGCGGGTCCGTCGAAGAACATCGTCGTCACTCCGTAGGTTTCTTGCGCACCAACGTGGCCCGCGCCGCTCGCGCGACGACCTCGCCGTGCTGATTGCGTCCGATGTGGGTCAAGTTCACCACGCCCTCCCCCGGCCTCGACCGGGATTCGCGTTTACCGGTGCACAGTGTCTCGGCGTAGAGGGTGTCACCGGCGAACAGCGGCGCGGGGAACGCAACCTCGGAGAAACCGAGGTTGGCCACCAGTGTGCCCTGTGTCAGCTGGCTGACCGAGAGGCCCACGATCGTCGACAGCGTGAACATGGAGTTGATCAGGCGCTGACCCCCGAAACCGGGCTGCTGCGCCGACCACGCGGCGTCGAGGTGCAGCGCCTGGGTGTTCATGGTGAGCGTCGTGAACAACACGTTGTCGGCCTCGGTCACGGTGCGTCCGGGTCGGTGCTCGTAGAGGGTGTCCTCGGTGAACTCCTCGAACCACAGGCCGCGCTGGACGACCCGGTTCACGGGTGTCTGGTCGTTGTCGCTCATGCGAAACCCAGCTCCCGGGCGATGAGCATGAGCTGCACCTCTGTGGTGCCCTCGCCGATCTCGAGGATCTTCGAGTCTCGGTAGTGACGGGCGACTGGGTACTCGTTCATGAACCCGTAGCCGCCGTGGATCTGGGTGGCGACGCGCGCGTTGTCCATGGCCGCCTCGCTGGCGACCAACTTGGCGATCGACGCCTCCTTCTTGAAGGGCTTGCCCGCCAGCATCTTCGCCGCCGCGTCGTAGTACGCGGTGCGCGCGACGTGGGCCCGGGACTCCATCCGCGCGATGGCGAAGGACACCGACTGGTACTCGCCGATCGGCTTGCCGAACGACTGGCGCTCCTTGGCGTACTTGACGCTCTCGTCGACGCAGCCCTGCGCCGCACCGGTCGCGAGCGCCGCGATCGCGATGCGGCCCTCGTCGAGGATCGACAGGAAGTTGGCGTAGCCGCGGCCGCGTTCGCCGAGCAGGTTCTCCTTGGGCACGCGCACATCGGTGAGCGTGAGCGGGTGGGTGTCCGAGGCGTTCCACCCGACCTTGTTGTAGGCCGGTTCGGCGGTGAAGCCGGGGGTTCCCGACGGCACGATGATCGTCGAGATCTCCTTCTTGCCGTTCTCCTTGACCCCGGTGACCGCGGTGACGGTGACCAGCGAGGTGATGTCGGTGCCCGAGTTGGTGATGAACTGCTTGCCGCCGTTGATGATCCACGAGTCACCGTCGTCGCGGGCGGTGGTCGCGGTGGCCCCGGCGTCGGAGCCGGCACCCGGCTCGGTCAGGCCGAAACCGGCGAGCGCGGTACCGGCGGTGAGGTCGGGCAGGTACTGCTGCTTCTGCTCCTCGGTGCCGAACCGGTAGATCGGCATCGCACCCAGGCTCACGCCGGCCTCGAGGGTGATGGCGACCGACTGGTCGATCTTGCCGAGCTCCTCGAGTGCGAGGGCCAGCGCGAAGTAGTCGCCGCCCATGCCGCCGTACTCCTCGGGGAACGGCAGCCCGAAGAGCCCCATCTTGCCCATCTGGGCGATGACCTCGTACGGGAAGGTGTGGTCGGCATCGTGTTTCGCGGCCACCGGCGCCACCACGGTCTGCGCGAAGTCGCGCACCGTCTCGATGAGGTCGGTGTACTCCTGCGTGAGTTCCATGAGAGTCCTGTTCACTCTTGTCGTTCGGTTCGATCTGTTCTGTTCCGAGCCCTTCGTGGCTCGTCGCTTGCTGCTCCTCGCACCTCAGGGAGCGAGTGGTCAGGGAGCGGGAACGGACTCCCGGCTCTCCGCGGGGGTGACCACGGCGAGGATCTGTCCGGCATCCACCTTGTCACCCACCTTCACCGTGATGTCGACGGTTCCGTCGACGGGTGCGGTCAGCGCGTGTTCCATCTTCATCGCCTCGACGACCACGACCGCCGCGCCGCTGCTCACCTCGTCGCCCGATGCGGCTCCGACGGCGACCACGGTGCCGGGCATCGGGCTGGCGATCTCGCCGGCCCGATCGTCGGCGGCCTCGTCGAGCAGCGGACGGGCGAGATCGAGGACCCAGGCGCCGGACGGCCCCGACACCCACCAGGATTCGCCGATCAGCGTCGACGACCAGGACTGGCTGATCCCGTCGACGATGAGCCGGTCGGATTCGCGGCCGTCACCCGACTGTGCGGGGAGGTAGACGACATCGGCGGTCCACGACTCGCCCTCGGCCCCGTCGGCACCCTCGGTGACCACGGTCGCACTGCCCGAGATCGACTGCGCATCAGCGTGTTCGACTCGGATCGACACCGCGGAGTGGTATCCGCCGCTCACGAGCCTGGTGATCACCGGGGCGGATTCGCCGACGCGCCAGCCGACCGCCGACGACCAGACGTCACCACGGTCCCGGGTCCCGATGCGGGCGAGACCGACGAGGACCTGCGCCTCCGGGGAGGGCTGCGGCACCGCGTAATCGGCGACCAGACGGTCGAGCAGTTCGGTGTCGAGTTCGGCGTCGACGACGGCCTGCTGTCGGAGCACGAAGCGGCAGAAGTCGATGTTGGTGACGACACCGAGGACGCGGGTGTGCGCCAAAGCCTGATCGAGGCGTTCGAGGGCCTCCTCGCGGTCGCTGCCGTGCGCGATGATCTTGGCGAGCATCGGGTCGTAGTCGCTGCCGACACGCAGGCCCTCGAGCATGGCGGAGTCGACGCGGATGCCGCTGCCCGACGCCGTGTCCGGGTGGACGAGGTGCTCGATGGTGCCACCCGTGGGGAGGAAGCCGCGGGCGGGATCCTCGGCGTACACGCGGGCCTCGATGGCGTGCCCGGTGAGCGTGATGTCGTCCTGGGCGAAGCCGAGGACCTCGCCGCGGGCCACGCGGATCTGCTGCTCCACCAGGTCGATTCCGGTGACCAGTTCGGTGACCGGGTGCTCGACCTGCAGCCGGGTGTTCATCTCCATGAAGAAGAACTCGTCGGGCTTGTGGGCCGAGACGATGAACTCGACGGTGCCCGCACCGGTGTAGCCGACGCTGCGGGCGGCGTCGCAGGCCGCCGCGCCGATCCGGGCACGGGTGTCGGCGTCGAGCAGCGCCGACGGCGCCTCCTCGATGACCTTCTGGTGGCGGCGCTGCAGGGAGCACTCACGTTCACCGAGATGGATGACGTTGCCGTGGGTGTCGGCGAGGACCTGCACCTCGATGTGGCGCGGGGTGTCGACGAAGTGCTCGAGGAACAGGGCGTCGTCGCCGAACGCGGCGCCGGCCTCGCGTCGTGCGCGTTCGAGTGCGGCAGGCAGTTCGGCCGGGTCGGCGACGCGGTGCATACCCTTGCCGCCGCCACCGGCGCTCGGCTTGATGAGGACCGGGAAACCGATGTCGGGGGCGGCCGCGATCAGATCCTCGTCGGTGAGGCCGGGGCGCGAGAGGCCCGGCACCACCGGAACGTCGCGCGCGGTGACCGCGGCGCGGGCGGTGATCTTGTCGCCCATCGTCGCGATGGCCTCGGCCGGCGGACCGATGAAGACGATGCCCGCTTCCGCCAGCGCGGCGGCGAATTTCTGGTTCTCCGAGAGGAATCCGTAGCCGGGGTGGACGGCGTCGGCGCCGGTCTTGCGGGCCGCGTCGACCACGGCGTCGATGTCGAGGTAGCTCTGGGCGGCCGCTGCCGGTCCGATCCGGACCGCGACGTCGGCCTCGCGGACGTGCCGGGCCTGCGCGTCGGCGTCGGAGTAGACGGCGATGCTGCGGATGCCCAGGCGGCGCAGCGTGTCGATCACCCGGCAGGCGATCTCACCACGGTTCGCCACCAGGACGCTGCGAATGGGTCTGGTGCTCACGGTCGGTCCTCTGTCGGTCGTGGGTGAACTCGGGGTGTGCATGTCGGCCTCCGCTCTCACATCCGGAATACGCCGTAGCGCGGGTCGGCCAGCGGCGCGTACCGCGCCGTCTCGAGGGCGAGCCCGAGCAACGTGCGGGTCTGGGCGGGGTCGACGATGCCGTCGTCCCAGAGGCGCGCGGTCGAGTAGTAGGCGTCGGACTGCCGCTCGAACTGTTCGCGGATGGGCGCCTTGAAGGCCTCTTCGTCCTCTGCCGCCCAGGTGTCCCCGGAGCGCTCGATCTGGTTGCGGCGCACCGTGCCCAGTGTGTCGGCGGCCTGCGGGCCACCCATCACCGAGATGCGGGCGTTGGGCCACATCCACAGGAACCGCGGCGAGTAGGCCCGGCCGCACATCGAGTAGTTGCCCGCACCGAACGAGCCGCCGACCATGACGGTGAACTTCGGGACCCGCGCACAGGCCACCGCGTTGACCATCTTGGCGCCGTTCTTCGCGATGCCGCCCTGCTCGTAGGCCTTGCCGACCATGAACCCGGTGATGTTCTGCAGGAAGATCAACGGGATCCGACGCTGGTCGCAGAGCTCGATGAAATGCGCTCCCTTGAGGGCGGATTCGCTGAAGAGAACCCCGTTGTTGGCGATGATCCCGACCGGGTGGCCGTGAATGTGTGCGAAGGCGGTGACCAGCGTCGTGCCGTAGTTGGCCTTGAACTCGGTGTATTCGCCGGCATCGCACATGATCTCGATGACCTCGCGCACGTCGTACGGGGTCCGAGAGTCGGTGGGCACCACGTCGTAGATGTCGGTCTGCGGACGGAGCGGCTCCCGTGAGGGGATGGTCTCCCACTGCGGCGCCTCACGCGGGCCGAGCGTGGCGACGATCTCACGGACCTTGGCGAGTGCCTGCTGGTCGTTGTCGACGAGGTGGTCGGTGACACCGGAGACCGAGGAGTGCATCGCGCCGCCGCCGAGGTCCTCGGCCGAGACGTCCTCGCCGGTCGCGGCTTTCACCAGGGGTGGGCCGGCCAGGAAGATGGTGCCCTGGTTGCGGACGATGACCGTCTCGTCGCTCATGGCCGGAACGTAGGCGCCGCCGGCGGTCGAGGAACCGAGGACGGCGGCGATCTGCGGGATGCCCGCGGCGCTCATGTTCGCCTGGTTGAAGAAGATGCGGCCGAAGTGGTCGCGGTCCGGGAAGACCTCGTCCTGCTGCAGCAGCATCGCGCCACCGGAGTCGACGAGGTAGATGCAGGGCAACCGGTTGGCGGCCGCGATCTCCTGCGCGCGCAGGTGCTTCTTCACCGTGACCGGGTAGTAGGTGCCGCCGGAGACCGTGGCGTCGTTGGCGACGATCATGCATTCCCGGCCGGCCACGCGGCCGACGCCGGCGATGACACCGGCGGCCGGCGCCTTGTCGTCGTACATCCCGAACGCGGCGAGCGGGGCGACCTCGATGAACGGCGAGCCGACATCCAGGAGGCCGTCGACGCGGTCACGCGGCAGCAGCTTGCCGCGCGCGACATGACGCTCACGCGCCTTGGCCCCGCCGCCGGCGGCGACCGTCGTCAGGCGCTGGTGGAGCAGGTCGAGATTCTGCTGGTGCGTGGCCCGGAAGCCGTCGAGCGTGCTGGTCACCGTCGACCCTTCAGTTAGTTGGGATTAACTGAGCGGAATGGTACGCCATCGAGTGGCGGGTGTCACGCCCACAACTCGCACCCCGTCCGCGTGACGCGCGTCACGTCATCTCGTAATGTGGTGTCAGGCCCACCACCCCCGGGCTCTACACAACCGATGCGTCGATCCCCGGCACGACCGGAGAAGACCACCGCACATAGAAGGCCAGGTAACCCCATGACCCTCGCAGACGACCGCGCACGCTTCCAGCAGGTGCCGACCACCAGAACACGCACGTCAGAGCCCCATACGGACGGTTTCTCGCTCGACGATCGCTACGCCCGCGAGTCGGGCACCATCTACCTCTCCGGCATCCAGGCCCTGGTCCGCATGGTCCGCGACCGCGCCCGCGTCGACCGCCGCCAGAACCTGAACACCGCCTCGTTCATCTCCGGCTACGAGGGCTCTCCCCTCGCCGGCTACGACCTCGAACTCGCCCGCCGCCGCACGCTGCTCGCGCCCTACGACATCACCCACCGGCCCGGCCTGAACGAGGAGATCGCCGCGACCTCGGTGATGGGCTCGCAGGTGGCCGCACAGGTCGCCGACCTCGCTCCCACCGTTGACGGCACGCCCCGTGACGGCGTCGTCGGTTACTGGTACGGCAAGGCCCCCGGCCTCGACCGCGCCACCGATGCGATCCGCCACGCCAACCTCGTCGGCACGCATCCGTCCGGTGGCGCCGTCGCGCTGGTCGGCGACGACCCCGGCGCCAAGTCCTCGACGGTGCCGTGCGCGTCGGAGATGGCCCTCGCCGACCTCTACATCCCGATCCTCTACCCCGCCGACTCGCAGGACATCCTCGACCTCGGCGTACACGCGGCGGTCATGAGCCGCGTCAGCGGGCTGTGGACGTCGCTGAAGATCTCGGCGCATGTCGCCGACGGCGCGTCGACCGCCCACGTCGATCCCGACCGGATCATCCCCACCTACGGTGACCTCGGACGCAGCCCCCACGTTCCGAGCGGCCGACTGCTGGGCGCCAATCTGATGGAGCTCGAACAGAATCAGCTCACCACCCGCATCCCCCGTGCGCTGGAGTACGCGCGGCTCAACGGGATCAACAAGATCGTGGTGTCGACCCCCGACGACCGGATCGGCATCGTCGCCGCCGGCAAGACCTACCTCGATCTCCGAGAGGCGTTGCGCCTGCTGAACATCGGCGACGACGACCTGCGCCGCCTGGGCATCCGCATCCTCAAACTCGGGATGGTCTACCCGATCGAGCGGGACATCCTCGACCGCTTCATGTTCGGCACCGCGCGCGGAGACCTCGACGAGGTCATCGTCATCGAGGAGAAGCGCGACTTCATCGAGACGATGATGCGCGACATCCTCTTCCGGCACCCGCGCGCACCGCGGATCGTCGGCAAGGTCCACGAGGACGGGTCGACCCTGTTCTCCCGCTTCGGCGAACTCGACGTCGACGCCGTCACCCGCGGTCTCGCAGATCGCCTCGCACGCCATCACGTCGACGCCGCGCAGGCGTGGATCGACAAGAGGTCGCGGCGTCGAACCCGCATCGAGCTCCCACTCGCCGTGCGCACGCCGTATTTCTGTTCCGGATGCCCGCACAACAGCTCGACCAAGGTCTCCGAGGACACCCTCGTCGGCGCCGGGATCGGTTGTCACGCGATGGTTCTCCTCATGGACCCGCGCCAGGTCGGCGACGTCGCCGGGGTGACGCAGATGGGTGGCGAGGGCGCGCAGTGGATCGGCATGGCGCCGTTCGTCTCCGCCCGGCATTTCGTGCAGAACGTCGGTGACGGCACGTTCATGCACTCGGGTTCGCTGGCGCTACGGGCCGCGGTCGCCTCCGGCGAGAACATCACCTACAAGCTGCTCTACAACGGCACCGTCGCCATGACCGGCGGCCAGGACCCGGTCGGTGAGATGGACCTGCCGCGGTTGACCTCCCTCCTGATCGACGAGGGCGTCAGCAAGATCGTCGTGACCTCCGACGACCCGAAACGTACTCGCGCGCTGGGCCTGCCGAAGAAGGTGGAGGTCCGCCACCGCGACGATCTGCTCGAGGTGCAGACCGAACTCGCCGGGGTCCCCGGGGTGACCGTTCTCGTCCATGATCAGCACTGCGCCGCGGAGAAGCGCCGGAAGCGCAAGCGCGGCACCATGCCCACCCCCACCACACGCGTGATGATCAACGAACGCATCTGTGAGGGCTGCGGCGACTGCGGCGAGAAGTCGAACTGTCTGTCCGTGCACCCGGTGCAGACCGAGTTCGGACGCAAGACACAGATCGACCAGAGTTCGTGCAACCTCGACTACTCGTGCCTGAAGGGCGACTGCCCGTCGTTCGTCACCGTCACCCCGGGCACGAAGCGGGCGAGGGCTCGTGCCACCGACATCCCCGACGCACTGTTGCCGGAACCGGCGCTGCCCGCCGTGCGGGACACGTTCTCGCTGCGGGTGACCGGCATCGGCGGCACCGGTGTGGTGACCGTGTCGCAGGTGCTGGCGACGGCGGCCGTCCTCGACGGCCATGCCGCCCGGACCGTCGACATGACGGGGCTGGCACAGAAGGGCGGTGCCGTCGTCAGCGACATCAAGGTCGCGCCGCACGACGTCGAGCAGGCCGCCAAGGTCGCCTCCGACGATTGCGACCTCTACCTCGTCTGCGACCCCCTGGTCGGCACCGACCCGGTCAACCTGAAGGTTGCGGCACCGGAGAAGACCGTCGCCGTGGTGTCCACGACGCAGGTGCCCACCGGGCTCATGGTCATCGACACCTCGGTGGGCTTCCCGGCGGAGACCGCGATCCACTCGGCCATCGACGCCAAGGTGACCCGCGGCCTCTACCTCGACTCGGGAGCACTGTCGACGGCACTCTTCGGTGACGAACAGTTCGCCAACATGCTGATGGTCGGTGCGGCGTATCAGGCGGGTGCGCTGGCCATCTCGGCCTCGTCGATCGAGCGGGCGATCGAACTGAACGGCGTGGCGGTCGACGCCAACGTGCAGGCCTTCCGACGCGGACGTCAGGCGGTGGCCGACGCCGAAGCCGTGTCCGCGACCATCGCCGCGCTGCACGGCGCCGCGACCACGGAACCGGAGCCGTCCGATCACGCGATGAGCGTGGCGCGTGCGAGCGGTTTCGACCACGAGCTGACACAGACCGTAGCCATCCGCTACGACGAACTGATCGCCTACGCCGACGAGCGTTATGCGCGTGAGTTTTTCGACGTCGTCGAACGGGTGCACCGCGGCGCGGACAACGACGCGTTGACCGATGCGGTCGCGCGCAACCTGTACAAGTTGATGGCCTACAAGGACGAGTACGAGGTCGCCCGTCTGACCCAGGACGCCGGCTTCGCGGCGAGGGTCGCCGATGAGTTCGGCGAGGACGCCGAGGTCGCGATCCGGTTGCATCCGCCGACGCTGCGCCAGATGGGCATGCGGGAGAAGATGACCCTCGGTGCGTGGGCGAACCGTCCGATGAGCGCGCTCGCGAAGATGAAGAGACTGCGCGGGACGCCACTCGACCCGTTCGGTCGCAACGAGATCCGTCGCACCGAACGCGCGCTGATCGTCGAGTACCGGGACACCGTCGACTCGCTGCTGGCCGCGGTGCAACGCGGACGTGTCGGCGACGCCGAGATGCCTGCGCTGGTCGAACTCGCCGGCCTCCCCGACATGGTGCGCGGCTACGAGAGCGTGAAGATGCGCAATGTCGAGAAGTATCGGGCAGAGGTCAGCCGTCTGCGCGGGTCACTCGGGATCTGAGGAAGAACGCCCGCTGCGGTCAGACCGGGCGCACCGACAGGACGGAACGTGCTTCTTCGCGGACGACGCGCTCTTCGGCAGGCAGGGTGAAGAGGGTGAGCTGCTCGCCCTCCGAGGTGCTCATCCGGAGGCAGTTCTGCTCCCACGGGGTCTGGGTGACCTCACCGTCGCGGGACACACCGACGTCGGCGAGCACCTTGGCGAGGGACTCGATCTCGTCGACGTCCCGCACCTCGACGCGCAGCGTGTGATCGCCCGACACCTGGCGCCCGAGCTCGGCGTCGTCGACGAGCTCCCACTGCGCTTCGTCGAACAGCTCCACCGCGGCGGGAACGACGCCGAAGAGGACGCCGCGCTGACCGGCCGGGTGCGTCCAGTCGTCGACGATCTCCATACCGAGGCCGTCGCGGTACACCCGCACCGCCTCGTCGATGTTCTTGACCTTGAGGCAGACCCGGAGCTCGTCGAAGCGTCGCTTGGTCACGACGGGCTCGCTGCGCTCGGTGAGCGCGGGCCGGCTGATCAGGACGTAGATGTGGCCGTCGGGTGCGCGCAGGTGCGACCATGCGGTGCCCCACGAGTCCTCGACCCCGTCGTGGACCTCGCCGATGAACTCGACGCCCTTGGCCTCGAGCTCGGCGCGCGCCTCACGCACGTCGTCGACGATCAGGCCGGCGACGGGGTGATCGAAGAAGGAATGGTCGCTGTCGGTCGGCTTGAACACCTCGAGCGCCGAACCGTCCGGGAGCCCGAACACGACCGCGTTCTCCTGCTCGCGTTCGACTTTCAAACCGAGTGCGTCGGCGGCGAAGTCGCGCATCGCCTGGTAGTTCGACGTCCGCGATCCGACCCAGCTGATCCCGTGGATCTTCATTTTCTTCCCTCTCGTGGTGCTGACAGATTTCACAATGACCGGGCTGCGAAGAACGCCGTGTGCATGGCGTCGAACACGCGCCCCGGTTGGCGTGCCGAGCCGATCACGCGGACCTCGATCCCCGCTGCCTCGAGCTCGTCGGCGAGGTCGGAGTCCGGGCGCTGCCGGCCCAGCGCGAGGACGACGGTGTCGGCCGGAATGGTCTCGGCACCGGCAGTCGTCTCGACGTGCAGACCCTCGTCGTCGATCCCGACGACGGTGTGACCGCACCTGACGGACACCCCGGCGGCGTCGAGGAACAGGGGAAGCCGCTCGACGTCGGTGAAGACCTCGTCCCCGGCGAGCAGACCGTCGTTGGTCTCCAGAATGGTCACCGTGGTGGGATCGCCTGCCGCAGCGGCGGACTCGGAGATCCGAAGCGCGGCCTCGCAGCCCTGCAGTCCCCCGCCCACGACGACCACACGGCCACGCGGGGCATCCGCTGAGCGGATCTGTGCGGCCGTGATGACCGGGACAGTGCCCGCGATGGGGAATCGAGGTGACTCCGCCGGGGCACCCGTGGCCACCACCGCGGCGTCGAAGTGACCGGAGGTGATCGTCTGCGCGTCCGCCGCCCGGGCGACGATCGGGATGTCGCGCCGCGTCACCTCGTGGACCAGGTGCCGGGCCAGCGCCGCGAGATCCTGCTTGACCGTCGATCCCTGTGCGTGATTGAGCAGACCGCCCAGTTCACCGGGTTCGTAGAGCGTCACGCCGTGGCCTCGGTCGTGCAGTACCGCGGCCGCGTGGAGTCCGGCCGGGCCGCCGCCGATCACGGCGACCACCTTGCTCGTCTCGGCCGCGGTCACGGGGAATCGACCTTCTTCGGCGACACTCGGATTCACGCTGCAGCCGACACTTCGTCCCTTGTTCAACCCGCGGTGGAGGCAGCCGTCGTTGCACCGGATGCACGGCGTGATCTCCAGGGCACGACCGAGTTTCGCCTTGCGCGCCCAATCGGGGTCGGCGAGCATCGGTCGTCCGAGCGAGACGAAGTCGGCCGATCCGGACGCGAGGATCTCCTCGGCGGTGTCGGGCGAGACGATCGACCCCGACGCGATCACCGGGATCGACACCGCGGCCTTGATCTTCTCCCAACCCCACCGGTGAGGAGTGCGCACCTGATACCAGGGACTGACTTCCCACTCCATCCCGGCGTGGTGTCCGCCCGAACAATGCAGCACGTCGACGCCGTGCTCCTCGAGACGACGGCACAGCTCGACGGTCTCCTCGATGGGGATACCGTCCGGCTCGTAGTCCGTGACCGACAGCCGGATGCTCAGCGGGAACTCACTCGGGACCTTGGCCCGGATGTCGTCGACGATCCGCAACAACAACCGTGCCCGGTTGTCGAAACTCCCGCCGTACTCATCCTCGCGCCAGTTGGTGTGCGGCGACAGGAAATTGGTGATCAGGTAGCCGTGGCCGGCATGCACCTCGACGATGTCGAAGCGCGCGGCGTGGGCGCGTGCGGCGGCGTCGCCGAACGCGGAGACCACCGCATCGATCTCGTCGACGGTCATCGGGGTCGGCACCACACCGTACTGCCCCTCCACATCCGACCACGACGAGTCGGTGGCAGATTTGATGGGCGCGGTGCCGAGGAACTTCTGTCGGCCGCCGTGGGCGATCTGCAGTCCGATCCGTGCGCCGGTGGCGTGCACCTCGTCGACGACCCAGCCCAGGCCAGGGGTGTGCTCACGGTGGGCGTTGCCGAGCTGGTTGTGGATCGCCTTGCTCGCATCGGAGTCGATGAAGCTGTACTCCATCATGACCAGGCCGATACCGCCCTGACCGAGTCGCTTGTAGTGCTCGACGGTGCGCGCCGAGACGGTTCCGTCCGCGTTCGCGGTCGCCGTGCTCTGGGGCGACTTGAGGATTCGGTTCTCGACCTCCAGCTCACCGATCCGACCAGGAGTGAACAGGTGCGGGTAGTGGGTGGCGGTCGTTGCCAAAGTCGTCTCCAGGTGCTGTGCGTCAGGGCGCGGGACGGCTCCCGCAGATCCGGGTCCACCCCACGTGCAAAGTGGATACACTTTTGTGTACATCGAGTCTGCACGAGGTCGCCGGGGGTGCGCAAGAGAACCGCGAGAATCGTTTACGAACGGGAAACAAAGAGCAGGCTCGCGCTACGACGCTCCGGTCCGGCGCAGCCTGGCGACCACGGTCTGACCGTCGTCGCCGGCCACGGCGTCGAGGTCGAGGGCCCCTCTGCGCTCGTCGCGGGCAGCCACTGCGTCGAACTGCCCGACGTTCATCTCGATCAGCAGTACCCCGTCGCCGGACAGCCACGTCTGGGCGCCCGCGATCAGCGTGTCGACGTGATCGAGACCGTCCACTCCCCCGGTCAGAGCACGCCGGGGCTCGTGGTCGCGGGCTTCCGGGGCGAGCAGATCGAAGGCGTGATCGGGGACGTACGGCGGGACGGCCGCGATCACATCCACTCGGCCACGGAGAGTCCCAGGCACGGCCTCGAAACCGATGCCGTGATGAACCTGCGCGTCGACGGGCAGGTTTCGCCGCGCGTGGACGAGTACGTCGGCGGCGATGTCCGCGGCGTGTACCCGCGCATCGTCGACGGTTGCGGCGACTGCGGAGGCGATCGGTGCCACCCCGCAGAACGCTTCGAGGACAACGGCTTCGCGCCGCCTCTCGGCGGCCTCGACGGCTTCCCGCGCCAGCAGCAGGGACCGCTGCCGCGGCACGAACACCCCCGACCCGACACTGAGCCGAAGGTCTCCGAACTGGACCCACCCCAGGAGGTGCTCGAGTGGTTCACCCGCCATCCGGCGCGCGCAGAGATCGTCGAGTTCGTCGGGGCCGGTGGCGTGGCGACGCAACAACTCGGCCTCGTCCTCGGCGAACACACAGCCCGCACGACGAAGCGCACCCGCCAGCGGGTCGTCGAGAAGCCCGGCCGGCTGCATGTGTACGTCAGGAGATTGCGGCGTCATCCTTCTTGAGACCGTACAAGAACGAAGCGGTCATCAGGAGTGCCACCTGCACAAAAGTTGAGGCAGTTTGCGCCGGTGAGCGGCGCAAACTGCCTCAACTTCTCAACCTGTGGTCACCGCCGCAGCTCCGACTTGGCGATGGTGCGGATGTGCACCTCGTCCGGTCCGTCGAAGATGCGCATCGCACGATGCCAGCCGTACATGGCGGCGAGTGGCACGTCGTCGCTGACGCCGGCGCCACCGTGGACCTGGATCGCCCGGTCGATGACCTCGAGCGCGACCCGCGGCACCGACACCTTGGCGGCCGAGACATACGGCGCGGCAGCCTTGTTGCCGAGTTCGTCGATCGTCTTCGAGGCCAGCTGGCACAGCAGACGAGCCTGGTCGATCGCGATGCGCGACTCGGCGATCTGCTGCTGCACGACGCCCTGCTCGGCCAGCGGCTTGCCGAACGCGACGCGCCCCTTCGACCGTTGAACCATGAGGTGCAGAGCACGTTCGGCAGCGCCGAGCGCACGCATGCAGTGGTGGATTCGGCCGGGGCCGAGGCGCGCCTGCGCCATGGCGAATCCGCCACCTTCCTCACCGAGCAGGTTCTCGACGGGCACCCGGACGTTGTCGTAGACGATCTCGACGTGGCCGTGCTGGTCGTGGCGACCGAACACCGGTACGTCGCGGACCACGGTGACACCCGGGGTGTCGATCGGGACCAGCACCATCGACTGCTGACGATGGGTCGCCGCCTCCGGATCGGTCTTGCCCATCACGATGAGCAGCTTGCAGCGCGGGTCGGCCGCACCGCTGGTCCACCATTTCCGGCCGTTGATGATGTAGGAGTCGCCGTCGCGAGAGATGCTGGTCTCGATGTTCGTCGCATCCGAACTCGCGACGTCCTTCTCGGTCATCGAGAACGCCGACCGGATTCGGCCGTCGAGCAGCGGTTCCAGCCAGGTCTGCTTCTGCTCGTCGGTGCCGAACAGGTGCATCAGCTCCATGTTCCCGGTGTCGGGCGCCGCACCGTTGACGGCTTCGGGCGCCAGATGCAGGCTCCACCCGGTGATCTCGGCCAGACCGGCGTAGTCGAGCTGACTGATCCCGGATTCGGACGGCAGGAACAGATTCCACAGACCGCGCGCGCGGGCCCGTTTCTTCAGCTCCTCGACGACCGCCGGCACGTCGTGATCGTCGGGACCGGCGAAGCCGCGCTCCTCTTCGTAGCGCTGCTCCGCCGGGAAGACGTCGGAGTGCATGAACGCGATGAGTTCCTCGCGCAGCTCCAACGCCTTCGCCGACGGCCGGAGATCCAGCGTCTCGGCCGGGGCGCGGAGGTTCAGATCCGGCTGGATCACTGTGCCACCGTCCGCAGTTCGCGACGCAACAGCTTGCCCGTGGCGGTCTTGGGGATGTCGCCCATCACCACGACCTCGCGCGGGTACTTGTAGGCCGCCATCCGCGTCTTGCAGTGGTCGATCAGTTCCTCCGGCGTCGCCTCGGTCCCCGGACGCAGACTGACGAACGCCTTCACGGTCTCACCGCGGTAGGAGTCGGGCACGCCGACGACCGCGGCCTCACGAACCGAAGGATGCTCGTAGAGAACGTCTTCGACCTCACGTGGCCACACCTTGAAACCGCTGGTGTTGATCTGGTCCTTCTTGCGGTCGACGATGTAGAACCATCCGTCGGCATCCATGTAGCCGACGTCGCCGGTGTGCAGCACGCCGTTCGGGATGCCCTTCGCGGTCGCCTCCGGCTTGTTCCAGTAACCGGCGACCACCTGCGGGCCGGCGGTGACCAGCTCGCCGACCTCGCCCGCGGGCAGGTCGTTGCCCTGCTCGTCGACGATCCGGACGACCGTGTCGTACACCGGGATTCCCACCGAGGTGGCCCCGGTCTCCTCGTCGGACGGAGCCGTCACACCGAACGGCACCGCATGCGACGGAGACGTCGTCTCGGTCAGGCCGTACACGTTGTGGATGTAGTGACCGAACCGCTTCTGGAACTCGGCGATCGTGCTCGGCGGGATCGGCGCCCCACCGGAGTAGATCTTCGACAGGCTCGCCAACGACGCCGGATCGATGTCCGGGACGTTCATCAACGCGATGAACACCGTGATCGAGCCGACCGTGAATGTCGCCTTCTCCCGCGCGATGGTCGCGATGGTGTCCGCCGGGTCCATCCGGTACATCAGGACCAGCGGCGCACCGGTGAGTTCGGCCAATGCGATGTGCGCGATGAGCCCGGTGATGTGGAACAGCGGAGCCACGCCGAGAATCACGTCGTCGTTGTCGACACCGACCCAGTCACGGTATGTCTGCGCATTGAAGACGACGTTGCGGTGGGTGGTCATCGCACCCTTGGGCGGTCCGGTGGTTCCCGACGTGTAGGTCAGGAAGGCGACGCTGTCTGCGGTGAGATCGGCCTTGGGCGGCCGCTGACCGCGGTACTTCGCCAGCATCGTCGCCAGATCGACGGTGTCGGGGCAGTCGATCTTCTCGACGCCGGCCAGGGTTCCGCTGTTCGCGGTCTGGTACTCCAGCTCCGAGGTGGTGATCACCGTTCGCACCGCGGTCTTGTTGTCTCGCAGCGCTTCCTGTGCGACATCGCGGTACAGCGACTGCATCGCGACCAGCACCGTGGCGCCGGAATCGACGAGGATCTCGGCGAGTTCGCGGCTGCGGTACATCGGGTTGGCCGAGACGGCGATGCCGCCGGCCTTCCAGATGCCCAGTTGCGCGATGACGAACTGCGGGATGTTCTGGGCGTAGACCACCGCGCGGTCGCCCGGGGTGAACCCCAGGTCCAGAATGCCGACCGCGAACGCGTCGGTCAGCTTGTCGAGCTCACCGGCCGTGATCGACCCGTCGAAGTAGCGGATCAGGTCGGCATCGGGGGTGCGTTCGGCCGTGGCCGCGAACATGTCCAGCGCGGTGTCGAACTCGATGCTCCGCGGTGCGAGATCCTGCTCGCGGTAGTGGCGGCGCCACACCTTGTCGTCGTAGACACTCATGTCTGACGTTCCTCTTTCGGCGAATGACTCGGGGTGAGTCAGCGGATGACGACGGGGTTCACCGGCGCACCGGTGCCGCTGACGACCTTGAGCGGAGCCGCGACGTACAGGAAGCTCCAGCGGTTGTCGGCGGCACACGCCTCGGCCAGCTCCTCGAGCCAGACGATCTCGGTGAACACGACACCCAGGTTGCGCATGAGCGCGTTGTGAAGCGGAAGCGCCACACCGGATTCCGGGTCGGTGGTGACCTCGTTGGCGATGGTGTCGGTGACCAGGTTCGGGATCTCCCGGTCCTGGAACCACTGCACCAGCTCACGCGAGTAGGTCAGGCCGGGCTCGCAGAAGCCGTCGTAGAACTCTTCCGGGTTGTTCAGCTCGTACCAGTAGGTCAGCCACCCGGTGCGGATGATCAGGATGTCGTGCGGTTCGATGGTGACACCCTGTGCGGCAGCGGCGGCTTCGAGGTCGTTGTGATCGAAGGTCTCACCCTTCTCCAGGTACTTCTTGCCGCGATACCGGGCCATGTCGATCAGCACGCCACGGCCGACGACGCCCTTCTCGGCGATCGGCAGGACCGACGCCTTCTCCAGTGCGTCGACGGTGCTGCGGGCGTCGTAACCGTTGTAGAGCTTGCCGTCGTACCAGACATGGCCGAGTGCGTCGTACTGCGTGGAGCCCTGCAGGAAGATGTTCGCGGTGTCGTCGGCGTAGTGCAGACCACCGGGGAACTGCGGTGCGCCTTCACCGTCCCACGACGACTCGTCGAGGATGTTCTTCCGGTTGATGCCCTCGCGGCCCGGCCACAGCGGATCGCCGGGGCTCTCGGTGCGGCCCATCTCGATCTGGAGGGTGAAGGTCTCCCCCGACTTGATGTGGCCGACACCGCGCAGGACCTCGCTCGCGTCCAGGTAGTTCAGGGCGCCCACCTCGTCGTCGGGACCCCACTTGCCCCAGTTCGACGGGGTGTCGGCTCCCAGCAGATCACCCATGGACGGCGCAGCGGTCTCGATCTCGGTCATCTCATCTCCTTTGATTCGATCCAGAGCGGAACCGACGGTTCCGGGTCGCACCCAGAACGGTGCGGACTGAACATTACGACTGAACTTTGTGAGCGCTCGCTCGGTAAGTTCATTGTGACGAGCATCGCACTCGTTCGCAACGCCGTCAAGAGGCGAAATCGGTGATGTTTCAGGGTTTGTCAGCAGCAGGGCGGAAAGCCCAGTACACGCGGCAAGTTCAGCCGGCCTGAACACGCTTGAACCGGAGGCACAGAACGTGGATCAGCCGACCGGTCCGAGACGGCCTAGCGGTCGGCGTGGTGTCCCACCATGGCGAGCGCCAGATCTGCGTACTCGCGAGCGATCCGACGGCCCTGGGCGGCGTCGGAGTCGTCGGTCCAGGTCGGCACGGCCAGGCACATCGTGACGATCGCCTTGGTCGCCACGGACAGGTCACCCGACCGAAAGGTGCCGAGCTCGGCGGCGCGACGGGCCGTGTCGAGCAGACGCCCCTCGATCTGCGCCATCGACGCCTGCAGATGGGTGCGGTTGGGTTCCTCGAGGCGCCGGAGCTCCGTCGCCAGGACGAGCGCCAGCGCGCGCCGCTCGACGTGGAACAGGGTCAGCGCCTCCACCATGTTGGCGAAAGCGGTCACCGCGTCGACGCCGTCGCCGGCCGCGTCGAGGCGTCGGGCCAGGTCAGCGTGGGCGATGTTGACCAGCGCGACGAGCAGATGCTGCTTGCTCGGGTAGTGGTGATAGATGCCGGCGACACTGATGTCGGCGCCGGCCGCGATGAGGCGCATCGTCGCACCGTGGTAGCCGAGTTCCTCGAAGACGTCGATCGCCGACTCCAGCACCGGGTCCAGTGTCAGCGGGGCGAACACGCGCCAGTCCGTCGGGTCCGTGTCGGCCTCGACCTTCTCCGGTGGCGGCGACTCGAGGAAACGAGCGACGGGTACGTCCAGGCACTGCGCGATCTGACGCAAGCGGTCGACGGTGAGCCCGACCTTGCCGTTCTCGATGGCGCTCATGGTCCCGACGCTCACCCCGATACCGGCAGCCAGCCCACGCAGCGTCACGCCCGCCTGCTTGCGCAACTCGCGCACGGCGGCGCCGCTGTCGGTCACCGGTTGTTCGACCACGCTGAACAGCTTATGGGGAGGCGCCCATTTTTCGTAGACTCATCCTCGTGCTCCACGATCTGTCGCCTCGCTCGCGTCGCCCCGAACGCCCGTACGCATGAACGCCTACGAGAGCCGTCCCTGGCTGGCCAACTACCCGCCCGGACTCCCCGAGCACCTCGACCTCGAGTTCGGGTCCCCGCTCGAGGCGTTCGACGCCGCGCTCTCCGCGGCTCCCGACGCTCCGGCCGTCCACTACTTCGGCGCGACGCTGAGCTGGGCCGACCTCGACGCCGCCTCCGACGCCCTGGCCCACGCGCTCGGGGAACACGGCTTCGCGGCCGGCGACCGGCTGGGCATCGCGGTCCAGAACGAGCCGGCCATCATCCTCGGACTCCTCGCCGCCTGGAAGGTCGGTGGCGTCGCCGCTCTGATCAGCCCCATGTACAAACGCAGCGAATTCCGAAGGGCCCTCGACGATTTCACGCCGAGCGCCCTGCTCATCCTCGACGAGGTCCACGCGGAGGTCGTCGACGAGCTGGGGTCGATCGGACTCGTCATCACGGCCTCGCCGCTCGATTTCGCCGGCAGCGACGATCTGCAGCGCGTGTTCGACGTGTCCCGCGTGGCCACGGCAGGCACCGTCGAACTCCTCGACCTGATCGGCACCGGCGCGCGTTCGGTAATCCGGCACGTACCCGCACCGGATGACGTCGCGGTGCTGGCACCGACGTCGGGCACCACCGGGCCACCCAAGGGCGCGAAGCTGACGCACCGGAACCTCGCGTTCAGCGCGCAGGCCTATCGCACCTGGACCGGCCTGGAACCGGGCGAGCCGATCCTGTGCATGTCGCCGATCTTCCACGTCACCGGCCTGGTGGGCTCGGTGATGCTGGCGCTGTCCCTGCGCTCCCCGCTCGTTCTCACCCACCGATTCGACGCCGGCCTGGTCTTCGACGCGGTGCGTGCCTGGCGTCCGGCGTTCTCCGTCGCCTCGATCACCGCCTACATCGCGCTGGCCGACCATCCCGACGCGTCGCCCGAGGCGTTCGAGTCACTCCGACTCCGCTATTCGGGGGGCGCACCGGTCCTCCCCGACGTCGCCGAACGGATCGAAGAGCGCCTGGGCGGGATGATCCACAACGTGTACGGGCAGACCGAGTCCACCTCGCCGACCCACATGGTGCCGCCCGGTGTCCCCGCGCCGGTCGATCCCGAAACCGGTGCGCTGTCAGTCGGTCTGCCGATCTTCGACACGATGGCCCGGGTCGTCGACGAGCGCGGCGAACCGCTGCCGCCGGGTAATTTCGGCGAGATCGTCACGGCCGGACCGCAGATCGCCGCCGGCTACTGGGGTCAGGTCGACGACGACGGATCGGCGCTGCGCAACGGTGAGATGCGTACCGGCGACGTGGGTTTCATGGATGCCGACGGCTGGTTCTACGTCATCGACCGCAGCAACGACCTGATCAACGCATCCGGGTACAAGATCTGGCCGTTCGAGATCGAGCAGGTGCTGCAGTCGCATCCGGCGGTGCTCGAGACGGCTGTGGTCGGAATCCCCGACGACTACCGCGGTGAGTCGACCCGCGCCTACGTCGCCTTGCAACCGGGCGCGGAGGCCACGCCGACCGAACTCATCGAGTACTGCCGCGAACGGATGGCGGCCTACAAGTACCCGCGCGAGGTCGAGATCGTCGGAGCACTCCCACGCAGCGCGACCGGCAAGTTGCTGCGCCGCGAACTGCGCTGATCAGACCCGGCAGCCGAGTGCGGCCAGGGCCATCGCGGTGAGCAGACGACGCAGTTCGGACTCGTCGTAGGCGGGCAAGCGGGGCGAGGAGTTGAGCAGGCCGAACGTCGCGTGCACGCGGACGCGCGCCTCGGCCCGGTCGAGGGTGCGGCCCTCCTGCTGGTAGACGGCGATCACGACGTCGACCCAGCGTTCGACGTAGCGCCGCTGCAACAGTCGGACACGGTGGTTGGCCTCCGGCGTCATCGACGACAGATCACGATCCTGGACGACGATCAGGTCGGGTTTCGTGACGAGCACGTCGATGTGAAAACCGATGAGCGCCAACAGGGTCTCGGACGGCGGCCCGCCGCGGTCGACGACCTCGGCACCGCCGTCGTGCAGCCGCTGGCTGATGTCGACGAGCATCTCGTCGAGCAGTTCGGTCTTCGACGAGAAGTGCCGGTACATGGCCGGTCCGCTCACCCCGACCGCGCGTCCGATGTCCTCGAGACGCACACCGGCGAAGCCGCGTTCGGCCATCTGCCGGGCGGCCGCGGTCAGCAGCTCGGCGCGCCGCGCGGCCTTCGCCTGGGTGCGACGGGTCGGCGGGCGGGGAACGTCCCCCGTCTCGACCGGTGGGGTGTCACTGGTGGCGGACATGGTGATCCGCACTCTACTCACCAGCCGTCGATGTGGAGCACCGAGTCGAGAGGCTTGCGCGGAGCCGGCTTGAAGTCGGTGCCGGTGTAGTAGGCCACCGGCAACAGGACACCCTGGTGGATGCCCGCGGGGATGCCGAGCAGCTCGGCGATCTCCTTCTCGTGGGCGAGGTGGAGCGTGGTCCACGCAGAACCGAGGCCGCGGGCGCGCAGCGCGAGTTGCAGGCTCCAGGCGCCCGGCAGGAGGGAGCCCCACACGCCGGCCTGGTTGCCCTCGGGCAGGTCGCCGCCGGTGTAGATCGCGCCGATGACCAGCACCGGGACCTGTCCCATCGTGTCGGCGAGGTATTGGGCGCTCGACGCGACCCGCTTGCCGGTCTCGTCGCGCGGCTGCTGCGCGGCGTAATACTTGGCGAAGGACTGCGCGTAGTAATCGGCGACCTTCTGCTTGAGTTCGGGGTCGGTGAGCACGATCCAGTGCCAGGTCTGGCTGTTGCTCCCGGTCGGCGCCTGCAGGGCGACCTCGAGTGCTTCCTTGACCACGTCGAGCGGGACCGGGCGGTCGTAGTCGAGACGCTTGCGCACCGAGCGCGTCGTCGAGAGCAGCTGGTCGGGATCGAGCGGCAGGAGTTCGGTCATGTCCCCATCTTCCACAGGATGGGCCGCGGGCACCACCAACCGTGGTCACATGCCTATTCGAGGACCCCGTGTTTGCGGAGGTGCGCCACCAGTCCACGCGTCACCGGGAGCTCGGCGAGTTGCGCGGGCGTGAACCATCCGGCGTCGGCGGCGTCGTCTCCGGCGCACAGTGTCCCGGAGACGATCCGCGCGGCGAAGTCGTGGACCTCGAAGACGACGTCATCCGGCCCGGGGATGTCGACCGTCCACAGCAACTCGCCGACCTCGATGCGAAAACCGGTCTCTTCCAACATCTCCCGCACGACCGCGGCCTCGGTCGACTCACCGGGCTCGACCTTTCCGCCCGGGATCGTCCACTTCCCGGCCTGCGGCGGGTTGCGGCGCCGGATGAGCAGGACCCGGCCGTCGTCGTCGGTGAGCACGGCACCGACCGCGACGATGCGCGTCGTCATCGCACGTCCGCCGCGGGTACCCGGGTGCGCGCGCGAGGATCGGGCGTCGGCGACGTCGCGAGATGATCGGCGATCGCGTTGCGGATCTCGGCGAGTGCGGCGGCGTCGCAGTCGGCGTCGACGATCACGTCGACCATGTCCTGTGCCGCGAGTCGTCCTGCGAGAATGCCCTGGCGCGCAGCCATCTCGCCGGCGTGCTCGAGGTCGCGGTGGACGATGAGACTCGCACCTTCGGGAGGCAACGGCGACAACCACGCATCGGCGCGGGCCACGCGCAGGTCCGCCGGGAACAGCGCCAACGCCGCGCCGCCGGCGCCCTGCCCCAACATCACCGAGACGGTCGGCACCGCGACCTTGATCAATTCGACCGTGCAACGGGCGATCTGGGCGGCGAGTCCGCCCTCCTCGGCGACCACCGACAGTTCCGCCCCCGGGGTGTCGATGATCGTGACAACCGGTAGACCGAGATCGCCGGCGGCCATGATCGCCCGGCGCGCCTCGCGCAGATGGCGCGGACCGGGCAACTCGCCGGCTTCCTGGGAAACCCGGTCGTAGCCGACGACCATCGCCACCCGGCCGCCGAAGTCGCTGAGTGCGAAGCGAAGTGGACCTGCGTCGGACAGCGCCGCCGAATCCCCCAGTGCGAGGAACTCGATCAACCCCGCCCGACCCGGTTCACGTGTCGCCAGCACACTCGCCCAGGCGTCGTGCGCCGGCGTACCGGAGTCGTCGGGCGCTGACTGCGGAGCCTGCGTCGGCGGCGCGTCACCATGCAGGGCGAGCAGTCGCAACACCGACGCCAGCCTCCCGGCCAGATCTGTCGGCTCCACCACATCGTCGACCACCGTTGTGCGAACCAGGTTCTCGGCCGTTTGCACGCCGTCGGGAAACGGTTCGCCGTAGAGCCCCTCGTACACGCGGGGGCCGAGGAATCCGACGAGGGCGCCCGGCTGCGCCCAGGTGACGTGGCCGAGGGAGCCCCATGAGGCGAAGACACCGCCGGTCGTGGGATGCCGCAGATAGACGAGGTACGGCAGGCCGGCCGCCTTGTGCAAGGCGACGGCGCCGGTGATCGCGACCATCTGGAGGAACGCCGCGGTCCCCTCCTGCATACGGGTACCGCCCGATGCGGGCAACGCGATCAGCGGAAGCCGTTCGCGGGTGGCCCGCGAGATCGCGTCGACGATCCGCGCACCCGCGTCACGGCCGATGGACCCGCCGAGAAACCCGAACTCGCTGAGGACGATCGCCGCGCGGTGGCCACCGATCAGCCCGGCGCCGGTCATCACCGATTCATCGGAATCGCTGCGGTCCCGGGCACGGGCGAGGTCGTCGGCGTAGGCGCGGTCGTCACCGTCGGAGGTGACCGCGGGTCGGACGATCGCGGCGTCCCACGACTCCCATGATCCGTCGTCGACGATCATGTCCCGCAGGTCCGCGGCCGACAACCGTGCCCGTTCACCCATGCCTCACACCGTATCCCGCACGCGGCCTCCGTACGTCCAACGCGGTCAGCGAGAGTAGATGACCCTGGTGCGGAAGACGATGTCGGCGACCGAGCGGCGCCGTCGGTCGACGGCCACCCACACCAGGCCGATGGCGAAGACGGTGCAGAACAGGGCTCGCAGCACGGCGACGGCCGGCCGGACGCGTACGCCCTTGCTGTTCACCACGCGTAGTCCCATCACGACCGAGCCCAGGGTGCGGCCGGACACCTCCCAGCACGTGGACAGGTAGAACACCGAGGTGATCACGAACCCTGTTGTGGTGAACAGGATGTTGAGCTGCGGGAAGTGGAACTCGCTGACGGTGACGGCGAACTTCATCAGCGCGAGACCGAGATAGCACGCGCCCAGGATGGTCCAGACCACGAGCAGGTCGAGGAATGCCCCGATGCCGCGACTGACGATCCCGGCGTCCTTGTCCCGGTCTTGCACGGCATGCGCCCGATGCACCGCCGGATGGTCGGGTCTCGGTTCTGCCGTCATCGGCTTGCACCGTCCTGCCCGGGCTCGTCGGCGACCTCGGCGGCGCGTCGACGCAGGAACCTGTTGACGGCGTTGGCGACCGCGTCGTCGGCACGTTCGCTGGTGCTGCGCACGTCGGTCATCACGTCGGCGGTGACCGATGTGCTGGCCTCCCGGATGATGTCCGGGAGGTCGACGCCGTCGATGATCTCCTCGGCGAGGCCGACGAGGTCGACGCGGTCGAGAATGGCCTCGATGTCTATCCGCGAAGCCACCGCGTTGAGGTCGACGGTCCCGATGACCTCGTCGATGTCCACCAGGGCGATGGCCTTCATCAGATCCACCTGCGCGACAGCACGATCGAGGTCGACCGTCTCGATCACCGCGTCGAGGTCGATGACCGCGAGGACCCCGGCGATCAGCCGGCGCAGGTCGACGTTTCGCACCACGAGGTCGGTGAGGTCGACCTCCTCGGTGAGTACCTCGACGACCTCGCGGATGACCGCGCCGAGGACCATCCGCGTCGTCGTGGCGACCCGTACGCGGGTGTCGTCGACCAACCGCTGCGCCCTGGTACGTGTCGCGCCGATGATCCCGCCCGCGACGGGCAGGTGTTCGGCGGCGTCGACGACGACCCCGGCGAAATGCCACGACTCCCTCACCAATCGGGATGTCGCACCGCCCCGCGGCTCTGGGTTCACCGCCGAATTATCGCACGCGGGGATCGGCCCGGACCGTCGCAATCGTGTCACGTCGTGTGCCGTGTAACGACCCCGGCGCGGGACCGATATGAGGCTCGAGGCTCGTCGAAACAATTGCGCGTCATGATGGTTGAGAAGTCCTATGAGAGGTTCGTTCGACGATGCCCGAATCTGTGCCCCCACGCCGGAAGCCGCTGTCCCGGTGGTTGCTCGCAGCCCCTGTCGCCGCGGTCGCCTTTGCTGCCTCCGGCTGCGTGATGGACGGTCCGGTGACCGGTCCGTCCACGACGCCCGAGACCACCTCGGCCGCCGCGCTCCCGACCACGTCGGCCGCCGCCGAGACCCCGCTGCCCACCGCGTCAGCCGTGATCGCCGTGGTTTCGGCACCGGCCGCGGACGACGCGCTGAAGACCTTGAACACGCTGGCCGTCAAGGGACGAGCACCCAAGACCGGATACGACCGCGACCTGTTCGGACAGGCCTGGTCCGATGATGTCACCGTCGACGGCGGACACAACGGTTGCGACACCCGCAACGACATCCTGCGTCGCGACCTGACCGACATCACCCTCAAGCCGGGCTCCAATGGTTGCGCCGTCCTGTCGGGCACACTCGACGACCCGTACACCGGCACGACGATCCGGTTCGTCCGCGGTCAGAGCACCTCCTCGGCGGTCCAGATCGATCACGTCGTCGCGCTCTCGGACGCCTGGCAGAAGGGCGCGCAGCAACTCTCACCGCAGCAGCGCGTCGACTTCGCCAACGACCCGCGCAACCTGCAGGCCGTCGACGGTCCGACGAACCAGAAGAAGGGCGCCGGCGACGCCGCGACCTGGCTGCCGCCGAACAAGGACTACCGGTGCACCTACGTGTCCCGTCAGGTCGAGGTGAAGGCCGCCTACCGACTCTGGGTGACCCAGGCCGAGAAGGACGCGATCACCCGCGTCCTGACCTCGTGCGGTGCCACCGCCGCGGCACCGACGACCACCGAGCGCACCGAGACGCGTACCTCCACGGCGACCCCGGCCCCCGAGACGCCCTACACGCCGCCGCGGCTCTACGCCCCGCCGGCCGACACGGCACCGCCCGCCGAGGCGCCCGGCTCGGTCTACTACAAGAACTGTTCGGCGGCACGCGCGGCCGGGGCCGCCCCGTTGTACGCGGGTCAGCCCGGCTACCGCGCCAAGCTCGACCGCGACGGTGACGGGGTCGCCTGCGAGTAGGCGTCACCCGGAAACACCGAGCGCACGAAAAAACCCGAGCGGATGATCCCGCTCGGGTTTTTCGGTGTCGAGAGACGACTCAGAGAGCCTCGAAGAGCTCCCGTGCCAGCGCGGCGGTCTCGGACGGCGTCTTGCCGACCTTCACGCCTGCGGCCTCGAGGGCCTCCTTCTTGGCCTGTGCGGTGCCGGAGCTACCGGACACGATCGCACCGGCGTGACCCATGGTCTTGCCCTCCGGCGCGGTGAAGCCCGCGACGTAGCCGACGACCGGCTTGGAGACGTTGGCCTTGATGTAGTCGGCGGCACGCTCCTCGGCGTCGCCACCGATCTCACCGATCATCACGATCAGCTTGGTCTCGGGGTCCTTCTCGAACGCCTCGATGGCGTCGATGTGGGTGGTGCCGATGACCGGGTCGCCGCCGATGCCGATGGCGGTCGAGAAGCCGAGGTCGCGCAGCTCGTACATCATCTGGTAGGTCAGGGTGCCCGACTTGGAGACCAGACCGATCGGGCCCTTGCCGGTGATGTTGTTCGGCGTGATGCCGACCAGAGCCTCACCCGGGGTGATGATGCCGGGGCAGTTGGGACCGATGATGCGAGTCTTGGCGCCCTTCTCGACGTTGTAGGCCCACGCGAAGGCGCTGTCCTGCACCGGGATGCCCTCGGTGATGACGACCAGCAGCGGGATCTCCGCGTCGATCGCCTCGATGATGGCGTCCTTGGAGAACTTCGGCGGGACGAAGGCGATCGAGGTGTCGGCCCCGGTCTCCTTCATGGCCTCTGCGACGGAGGCGAACACCGGCAGTTCGACGTTGTTGCCGTCGGCGTCGACGTGCGACACCGTGGTGCCGGCCTTGCGCGCGTTGACGCCACCGACGACGTTGGTGCCGGCCTTGAGCATCAGGGCGGTGTGCTTGGTGCCCTCACCACCGGTGATGCCCTGGACGATGACCTTGTTGTCCTTGTTCAGAAAGATCGACATTTTCCGTGGCTCCCTTACTTGCTCGCCAGCTCGGCGGCCTTGTCGGCGCCCGAGTCCATGGTTTCGGCGAGCGTGACCAGCGGGTGGTTCGCATCGGCCAGGATCTTGCGACCTTCGTCGACCTTGTTGCCGTCGAGGCGGACGACGAGAGGCTTGTTGGCCTCCGACCCCAGCTTCTCCAGGGCGCCGACGATGCCGTTGGCGACCGCGTCACACGCGGTGATGCCACCGAAGACGTTCACGAAGACGCTCTTGACCTGATCATCGTTGAGGATGACGTCCAGGCCGGCGGCCATGACCTCGGCCGAGGCGCCGCCACCGATGTCGAGGAAGTTGGCCGGCTTCACACCGTTGTGCTTCTCACCGGCGTAGGCGACGACGTCGAGGGTCGACATGACCAGACCAGCGCCGTTGCCGATGATGCCGACCTGTCCGTCGAGCTTGACGTAGTTGAGGTCGTTCTCCTTGGCCTTCAGCTCGAGCGGATCGGTCGCCTCGATGTCGGCGAACTCCGCATGGCCGGGCTGACGGAAATCAGCGTTCTCGTCGAGGGTGACCTTGCCGTCGAGGGCCAGGATCTGATCGTCCGGGGTGCGGACGAGCGGGTTGACCTCCACCAGGGTGGCGTCTTCGGCGACGAAGACCTCCCACAGCTTCTGGATGGTCACGGCCGCGGCGTCGAGGACCTCGGCAGGCAGGTGGCCCTGCTCGGCGATCGAGCGGGCGGTCTCCAGGTCGACACCCTTCACGGCGTCGACGGCGACCCTGGCGAGACGCTCGGGCTTGGTCGCGGCGACCTCTTCGATCTCCATGCCGCCCTCGACCGAGCACATGGCCAGGTAGGTGCGGTTGGAACGATCGAGGAGGAAGGAGATGTAGTACTCCTCCGCGATGTCGCTGGCCTCGGCGACCAGCAACTTCTTCACGACGTGGCCCTTGATGTCGAGGCCAAGGATGTTGGAGGCGTGGGACTGCGCGTCGTCCGGGGTCGCGGCGTACTTCACGCCGCCTGCCTTGCCACGTCCGCCGGTCTTGACCTGCGCCTTGATCATCACGGGCTTGCCGATTTCCTCGGCGATCGCCCGCGCATCGGCGGCATCATCGGTCACCCGACCGGGTGTGGTGGGAACCCCGTGCTTGGCGAACAGTTCCTTCGCCTGGTATTCGAAGAGATCCATTCAGCTCACCATCTCGTAGATTTGCCCGCCGAAGGGTGTAACGCGGGCCATATCGGACTTTAAACCCGGGCTGTATTGCCCCTTCGCGCGCACCCTGCCCTTGTGCGACAGATCACTTGCTCGTTCCAAACCTACTCCCGAGTACATCTCGATACCTCTCACCTGGCAGATTCGACGGACCGGAGACCCGGCCTCGCGCGCCCGCGTCGCAGGGTGTTGAATCGATCGCGGCGACGAACCCGGGGAGCCCTCCATTTAGGCCGGCAAACCCCAGATTCGACGGCTTGACGAAGTTGGATAATTCATGTGACTCAGCTCACAAATTTCCGATTAGCGGCTTTCTACGGTTGGACTTGCCGCAATCATTTCGTTACCGTCGGCTCTCAGAGTTGGTCACAGAAGGATTACGGACATAACGTCGGATCCGCGGTAGCGAAGAGATGAGGTGGACGATTTGGCGGGACCCGGAGTCTCACGCGGATCGAGCCGCGTCCGATCGGGCGGGTTGGTCGACGACCTCACGGCAGAGGAGATGACCACCATCATCCCCTTCGTCGACGGCGACGCGGACTACGACCTCAGCGATTACGACTTCGGCCACGAGGCCCCCCGCTCGTCTGGTTCCACCACCCGGACACCGTCCGAAGAGACCACCTGGACTCCCTCGTCCTGGAAGGGCTACTACCGCCCGACCCACTCGGAGATCACTCAGGACATCCTGATCCCCGAGCACGAGTTCGATGAGTACGAACACGACGAGCCGTTCGACGTCGAAGGCGCCGAGCTCGACATGCTCGTCGACTCGGATTCCGAACAAGACGAGAACGACTCCGATCTCCGCCCGTTCCGCACCAACCCGGCAGGCCAGCGCGTCCGTCGTGGCGGCAAGCACCGCATCGCGGCCCCGCCGAACGCCCTCAAGGGCGGCCGCGCCGCTCTGATCGCCATGGCGGCCGGCGCAGCCGTTGCAGCGGTCTCCCAGGTGGGTGCCGGCGACGACGCCTCGACCAACACCGCCACCACCAACGCCGCAGCCGTCAACGACGCCACGGCCCCCGTCGACCTCGGTCCGGGAGTGGCCACCGCATCGCCGGTCACCGACCAGATGAACGTCTTCACCGACCAGCTCGGCGTCGGCGCCAAGATGGCTGCCGAGGAAGCGCAGCGCGAGGCCCTGGCCCGTCGCCCGCTCTACACCTCGCCCATCCCGCTCGGCCAGTACTCGTTCACCTCGGCCTTCGCCATGCGGTGGGGAACCATGCACGGCGGCATCGACCTCGCCGCACCGCTGGGCACGCCGATCCACGCGGTCACCGACGGTGTCGTGATCAAGGCCGAGCCGGCCTCCGGTTACGGCCACTGGGTCCAGGTGCGCGCCGACGACGGCACGGTCACCATGTACGGCCACATGTCCTCGTCGGGCGTGCTCGTCAGCGCGGGCCAGAAGGTCACCGCCGGCGACGTCATCGCACTCGTCGGCAACGAGGGCTTCTCCTTCGGCCCGCACTGCCACTTCGAGGTGTGGAAAGACGGCAACACCAAGATCGATCCGGTGCCGTGGCTCGCCTCCAAGGGCGTCAAGCTCGCCGGCTACACCGGCTAGATCACTAATCTCTGAGGCGTACGCCGCTCGCTCGCGCTCACGCGCCGTCACGTTGCGTTCTGCACCGGTTTCCGGCACACAACGCAACGTGATCGAGCGGGGTTTCTAGAGCTTCTCTCCAGGGATGCCGCCTGCGGTCAGCAGGGTGACGCGTCCGGCGCTGCCCCCGTAGTCGATGGTGACGCGTTCGGTGGCGCCACTGCCCTCCTTGGCCACGACCTTGCCCATGCCGTACTTGGGATGGTTGTGCCGATCACCGATGTCGAGATGGACCTGCTTGTTGCGTCCGCGGGCCGGGTCGGAGGAGTACGACGACCGGCCGCGACCGAACGACGAGCCGCTGCCGCCGCCCGAGAACGAGCCGTCGCGACCGAAGACACCGCCCGACGAGCCGCCGAAGCCACGTGCCGAGCGACGCGGCTCGGTGCGTCGCCAGTCGATCAGGTACTGCGGGATCTCTTGCAGGAAGCGGGATTCCGGATTCGACACCGGCTGTCCCCACGAGGCGCGGGTCACCGATCGGGTCAGGTACAGACGCTGCTTGGCGCGGGTGATGCCCACGTAGGCGAGGCGGCGTTCCTCACTCAGTTCGTTCGGGTCGCCGAGCGCTCGCATGTGCGGGAAATGCCCGTCCTCCCAACCGGTCACGAACACCACCGGGAACTCCAGGCCCTTCGCGGTGTGCAGGGTCATCATCGTGACGACGCCGTCACCCTCGTCGGGCACCTGGTCGGCATCGGCGACCAGCGAGACCCGCTCGAGAAATGCTGCGAGAGAACCGGGTTCGGGCTCGCCCTCGCGGTCGACCTCCATCTCCGATTCGTCGTCCGCATCCAGGTCGGCCTGCGCAGCGTCGGCGCTGAATTCTCGTGCGACGGCCACGAGTTCGTTGATGTTGTCGAGCCGGGCGCCGTCCTGTGGATCGTTCGACGCCTCCAGTTCGCCACGGTAACCGGTGCGTTCGACGATCGCGTCGACGAGTTCACCGATGTCGGCGGACTCCTCGGTGGCGTCGAGGAAGGCGGTGTCGGCGTCGTCGGTGTCGGATTCGCCGAAGTGTGTGAGGAAGTCGGCGCGCAGGCCCTCGATGAGTTCGACGAAGCCGCCGATCTGCTTGACCGCGCGGGTGTTCAGCAGCGCGACCTTGCCCTCCGCCGCGTCGATGAGCGACTCGTAGAAGCTGCGGCCGGTGTTCTCCGAATGCACGGCGACACAGGCCTCGGCGCGATCGCCGATGCCGCGTCGGGGGGTGTTGAGGATGCGTCGCAGGCTCACCGAGTCGTCGGGATTGGCGACCACCCGCAGGTAGGCGACCACGTCCCGGACCTCTTTGCGCTCATAGAATTTGGTGCCGCCGACCACCTTGTACGGAATGCCGTGGCGGACGAACACTTCCTCGATCGCACGGGAGCCGGTGTTGGTGCGGTAGAAGACCGCGACGTCGGAGTACTTGTAGCTCGACGACCCCCCGATCGAGTAGTCGGTGAGTTCCTCGATCTCCTTGGCGATGAACGTCGACTCCTCACGATCGGAGTCGGCGACGTAGCCGACGATGAGTTCGCCGTCGCCGGAGTCGGTCCACAGCTTCTTCTCGCGACGCCCGGCGTTGCGCGCGATGACCGCGTTGGCAGCAGACAGGATGGTCTGCGTCGAGCGGTAGTTCTGTTCGAGCAGAACGGTTTCGGCGTTGGTGAAGTCGCGCTCGAACTCTTCGATGTTGCGGATGGTGGCGCCGCGGAAGGCATAGATCGACTGATCGGCGTCACCGACGACGCAGAGTTCCGAGGGTTCGAGGCCGCTCGCGGTGGTCTGCTCCCCCACCAGTTCGCGGATGAGGACGTACTGGGCGTGGTTGGTGTCCTGGTACTCGTCGACGAGTACGTGCCGGAACCGGCGCCGGTAGTACTCGGCGACCTGCGGGTGACGGTGTAGCAGGGCGACGGTCTCGCCGATCAGGTCGTCGAAGTCGAAGGCGTTGGCCGCCCGCAACCGGCGCTGGTACTCGCTGAAGATCTTCGCGATGGTCGCCGCGGTGAAGTCGTCTTCGTTCGCCGAGGCGGCGGCCTCGTCGGGCGAGACCAGTTCGTTCTTGAAGTTCGAGATGGCCACCGAGACACCGCGCGGACTGAACTTCTTGGGGTCCAGGTCGAGGTCGCGGATGATCATGCCCAGCAACCGCTTCGAGTCGTCGGCGTCGTAGATGGAGAAGTTGGAGTTCATCCCCTCCAGCAGCCCCGACTGCGCCCGCAGGATCCGGACGCACGTCGAGTGGAACGTCGAGACCCACATGTAGGCGGCCCGCGGCCCGACCAGGTCGATGACGCGCTCGCGCATCTCGGCGGCGGCCTTGTTGGTGAAGGTGATGGCCAGAATCTGCCCGGGCGTGACGTCGCGCGCCGCCAGCAGGTAGGCGATGCGGCGGGTCAGGACCGAGGTCTTGCCCGAACCCGCACCGGCGACGATCAGCAGCGGAGAGCCCGCGTGGAGCACGGCGGCGCGCTGCTGCGGGTTGAGGCCCTCGAGCAGGCGGGCGACGCGGTCGTCGGTGGCAGCCGTCCCCGAGGAGGAGGAAGACGCGCGACCGGCGAGGAGAGGGGCAGAAGAAGAGCTGTTCATCGATAGTCCAGGCTACCCGCCCGCACCGACACCGCCCCGCCGGCCTCGGGCCGGAATGTCCGTCGTCCGATCGCTCGACCGCCCCGTGCGTTGGCACCCGGGAGGCCGCATCCCGCGGCTACGATGACCCGGTATCACTGGCTCGGGGCGCCCGTCGATGCGGTTGGCAAGCCTCGGCGACCGAAAGAGGCGACCATGAAGAGACCGTCGATTGCCCCCGCCGCCATCGTCCTCGGTGTCGGAGCGCTGGCTCTCGTGGTCGCCCTGGTCCTGTCGTTCGTGCCGTTCAGCAGTGCGGGCACGGTCGAGCCGACCGCCGCGTTCCGCGCGCAGAAGAGCCTCGACGAGGTGCTCTTCAAGATGGCGACGAGCCCCGCGGCAAAGTACACCGGCAAGGTCGCCTACAAGTACGACGACGCCCGCGGCGAGGGCACCGTCGAGTTCAGCGATCTCATCGTGACGACGTCGAACACCGCCGAGGGCACGGTGTCGCTGGGTTCCGAACAGGGCGAGTACCGCCAGATCAGCAACAACCCGTACATCAGCGCGCCCACCTCACTGTGGAACGAGCTGCTCGTCGCCGACGAGAAGCTCAACCTCGACATGGCACCGCTGGACAACAAGTGGGCATCGACGCGGTTCACCAGCCTCCCCCGCTTCGGCACCATCCTCGGCCCGGACAACCTGGCCGGCGACATCGGCAACGTCGAATTCGGTTCCGAACCCCAGCTCGGCGTCGAACTGCCGACCCCGAACAAGGGCACGCCCGACGCCCGCCGCTGGCCGACGAGCGATCCGCCCATCGAGTTCGTCGGTGAGGACAAGGTGAAGATCGGCAGCTGGGAGGTCACCTTCGATCCCGAGTCCAAGAACGTCACCAACGTCAAGGGCCAGTCCAAGCAGGGATCGGCGACCTACGACATCGACACCTCGGTGAGCCTGCAGCCGGCCGACCAGGCGCAGAAGGTGTTCGCCAATCAGCGCGCCCTCGTCGGCGACCTGTTGTCGGCGCCGGCACCGGGCCTGTGGGCCAAGCAGCCGGTCGTCTCCCCCCGACTCATCGGCGAGTGCACCACCGCGGCGTGCGCCTACGACTTCACCGTGTCCGGCATCCCGTGGGCCGACGACGTCAGGGGCCACTTCAACTACGGCATGACCCTGAACTTCGCCGTCGGCGGTCGTCCGGCGGGCGCGCTGGGCGGCGAGTGCAAACCCGTCGTGCGCGTCGATTTCGGCCGCACCGCGACCACGCGGTGCACGGCGACCAACCTGCCGGCGAACTCGTCGATCGGCCCGCGTTCGGCCTACACCTACCTGGCCTTCCTCGACACCACCGAGGCCGACCTCAACAAGCTGATCGACGACAACGAGAAGCAGACCAACACCGAGGTCGTGTACGTGCGCACCGGCAACAAGAGCCCCGACCAGGCCCGCTACGGCGCCGGGATCACCGGCCTCCCCAGCTACTACGCGGTCAAGCGCGGCGAGTACCTCTTCGACGGCATCGGCACCGACGGCAACCTGCACGTCACCTTCGGTCCTGGTTACTCCGAGCACATCAGCAGCGGCAGGTTCGACCCGAGCTGGGAGGGTACCGAGGTGCTGAAGAAGCAGATCGGCGAGCAGGTGAAGGCCGCCGGCGACGTGAAGGTCGTCTACTTCGTCAACGAGCCGGAGGCCGCCTCGGCACTGCGTGCACTGATCGCCGCCGAGGGGCAGACCGACAACGTCAGCGCCTACTTCTACGAGTAGGTCAGCCGCCGGCGAAGCGGGCCTCGACCGCCTCGCCGACCCGGCCGGCGCCCGTGTGGAGTCGTAGTCCTGCGGTCACCGGTCGCACCGAGATCGCATCGCCGCCGCCGTCGAGGCGGACGTAGATGGAGCCGAGGCCCGACCGGACCGGTACACGCACGGCGTCTCCGCCGTCGAGTTTCATCTCGACCTCGCCGTCGCGGGTGGCGCAGTAACTCAGTGCGACGGTCCACGGCCACGGGAACAGCGGTCCGTCGAGTGCCAGCCGTGCCGGCCCGGAGATCTCCGGCCGGGCGCAGTTGCCGATTCCTGCGCCGACGAGCCGTCGCTGGGTCACCCCGCCGGGCACCGCGTTGCCCGCGGTGTCGAGGACGAGGAGCCGGTCGGTGGAAGTGCCGAACTCCGGCCGCGGATCGACGCGACCGAAGATGCGGCTGATCTGGTTGTCCGGGTAGACCACCGGTTGCAGGATCTCCAGCGGGACCGACTGATCCAGCAGCGTCGTATCGGCGTTGTCGTGCAGGGTCGCGACCGCTGTCTTCAGGTAGTCGCCGGTGGGATTGTCACGCCACGACGCGGAGAACGACACGAGCGAGACGACCGCCGACACCATCGCGAGCGCGGCGACGACCGGTAGGAGCAGCACGGCAGGCGACTGGTCCTCGGCCGCGTGGCGGCGTTCGGGTGCGGGCGCAGTCGTCGACCGGGCCCCGACCAGCAGCGCGATCGCGATCGCGAACACGAGCGCGGTGTCGGGGAGATAGCGCATGTGCTGGGCGAGGGCGACCGCGGTCTCCGGGCTCGAGCGGTTCCACATCACCGGGATCTGGGCGGCCACCGCGTACACCGCGGCGAACACGACGATCGGCACCGCTCCACGTCGGCGGGTGACCGCCCACCACGTGGCGGCGGCCAGTACCAGCCAGCCGGCGACGATCATCCAGGTCGCGGGGAAGCCGGTGGGCGGACCGGGCGTCCACCGGTCCCACTCCCACGGGCCGCCGACCAGCGACGGCACGATCGCGTGGTTCACCGACCGCCACACCAGCCGCGCGGTCTGCCCGACCGAATGGTTGCCCGCGAACGGATCGGCGGTGACGAAGTACACGACGACCCAGAGCGCGGTCACCGCCGCGAGCGACGCCCACAACTCGCGGCCGGCGCGCAGGGTCGAGGTCAGCGCGGTCCGTCCCGTGCCGCTCGCAAGCGCCGCGGCGACGAAGGCGATCGGGAGGATGAACAACGATTTCTCGAAGAAGGCCAGCGCGACAACGAAGATCACCGTCGAGCGGATCCACACCGCGCGGCGTCGGTCCGGGTCGATGTCTCCCCGCGCGAGTCCCACGGCGTCGGCGACGATCCACGCCAGGGCTGCCTGCATCGGCAAAGTGTTGAGGCCCGCCGCCCACCAGGCGAAGGCGGGCACCGTCATCGGGCTGAACAGATAGAACGCGAGCGCCACCAGAGCACCGGCGCGGGCCGCGGGGGCGATCACGCGGACCATCCGCCACACCGCGATGGAGGCGATCGCCTGCAGGGCGATCAGCGTCAGCGCCGGCAACGCCCAGTTGACCGGCGCCAGCCAGGTGGCCACCCCGGCCAGCAGGAAGGCCGCCGGCATGAAATGCCCGTCGTGGCTGTGCCCCAGGTATTCCCAGGAAAGGACCGGATTCGACGAGGCCCGTGCGATCAGCACCAGATCGTCCCAGTAGAAGTTGCCGGTCGCGACAAGCCACCCCCGGATGATCAGCTGTCCGGCGATCAGGGCCACCGCGATCATCGACATCATGCGCGCGTTGAGCATGCGCTCCAGTGTCCATGTGGCGGGTGTGAGCACATCGACCGGAGGTGGGTCCGATCGGGTACCTGCAGGTCGGATCGGTGCGCCGTGGCAAAATCAGGCCGTGACCGATCGCAGCCCGAGCTCCGGATCCGACGAGCCCCGACAGTCGACTCCGACGTCCTTCGAGAACACGATCGATCTCGAGAAGTACCAGCTGACCTCTGATGTGGACGACCTTCCGGACGACATCGACGAGCTGCGCCTCGAGATCGACCGGCTCGATGCCGTCATCCTCGGTGCGATCAAACGACGCTCGGCGGTCTCGAAGAAGATCGGCGCCGCGCGCATGGCGTCGGGCGGTCCGCGACTCGTGCACAGCCGCGAGGTCAAGGTCATCGACCGGTTCGCCGAACTCGGCAAGGAGGGTCACACCCTCGCGATGCTCCTCCTCCGACTCGGTCGCGGCCCCCTCGGTCGCTGACGCCACTGTGAGTTTGCGCCGGCGGGTGTGACGACCGTCGCGGAGGAGACGCCGACGACATAGGGTTGGGTGTCATGAGCACGCAGGCACCCGGCAGCGACTTCACCGGCACCGACCACGGCGACATCACCGCAACGCAGTCCTGGCAGGCTCTCGCCGCTCACCAGCCGCATGTGTACGCAATGCACCTGCGCGAGGTGTTCGCGATCGATCCCGAGCGCGGCCGCGAACTGACCGTCGACGTCGGCGATCTGCACATCGACTACTCCAAGCACCGGGTGACGCGGGAGACACTCGAACTGCTCATGAGTCTGGCGCGCGAGGTCGGCCTGGAGGAGAGCCGCGACGACATGTTCGCCGGGGCGCACATCAACACCTCCGAGGACCGCGCAGTCCTGCACACCGCTCTTCGTCTTCCCGCCGACGCGACACTCACCGTCGACGGGCAGGACGTGGTCGCCGACGTGCACGAGGTCCTCTCCCGGATGGGCGAGTTCACCGACCGTCTCCGCAGCGGAGAGTGGAAGGGTCACACCGGGAAACGCATCACCGACGTGGTGAACATCGGCATCGGCGGATCAGATCTGGGGCCGGTGATGGTGTACCAGGCCCTTCGCCACTACGTCGACGCCGGCATCCGCTGCCACTTCGTCTCGAACGTCGATCCGGCGGACATGGTCGGCACCCTCGACGGTCTCGACCCCGAGACCACCCTGTTCATCATCGCGTCGAAGACCTTCACCACGCTCGAGACGCTGACCAACGCGGCCGCCGCGCGGAGCTGGCTGCTCGAGGCCCTCGACGCCGGGACCGAGGCGGTGGCAAAGCATTTCGTCGCGGTGAGCACCAACGCCGACGAGGTGGCGAAGTTCGGCATCGACACCAACCACATGTTCGGTTTCTGGGACTGGGTCGGCGGCCGCTACTCGGTGGACTCGGCGATCGGTCTGTCGGTGATGGCCGCGATCGGCAAGGAGCGCTTCGCCGAATTCCTGGAGGGCTTTCATCTCGTCGACGAACATTTCCGCACCCAGCCGCTCGAGCAGAACGCGCCGGTAATCCTGGGCCTGATCGGGCTCTGGTACAACAACTTCTGGGACATCGGCACCCGTGCGGTCCTCCCCTACAGCAACGACATGGCGCGCTTCGCCGCCTACCTGCAACAGCTCACGATGGAGTCCAACGGCAAGTCGGTGACCGCGAGCGGACACCACGTCACCACCGACACCGGCGAGATCTTCTGGGGCGAACCGGGAACCAACGGACAGCACGCCTTCTACCAGCTCCTGCACCAGGGCACACGAATCGTGCCGGCCGACTTCATCGGTTTCGCCGAGCCCACCGACGACCTGCCCGCCGGGCCCGACGGGTCAGGGTCGATGCACGACCTGCTGATGAGCAACTACTTCGCGCAGACCAAGGTGCTCGCCTTCGGCAAGACCGCCGACGAGATCGCCGACGAGGGAGTGCCCGCACATGTGGTGGCGCACAAGGTGATGCCGGGCAACCGACCCAGCACCTCGATCCTCGCTCCCCGGCTCACGCCTTCGGTGATCGGACAGCTGGTGGCACTGTACGAACATCAGGTCTTCGTCGAGGGCACCATCTGGGGGATCAACCCGTTCGACCAGTGGGGCGTCGAACTCGGCAAGACCCAGGCGAAGGCGCTGCTGGGCACCATCACCCAGTCCGACGCGCCCGCCGCCGACGCCGACTCGTCGACCGACGAACTGGTCGCCTGGTACCGCAGGCACCGGGGTCGCGCGGTCTGATCTCGATACGGCTCGTCGCAGGCTCCTCGCCTACTCAACCAGCGAGAGGGGACGGGAGGAACTACTTCCAGTAGTCCTCGTCGAACACCTCGTCGGGGATCTCGTCGCCCGGTTCGACGCCGAGCTTCTCGAGTCGTCCCATGATGGCGGCGGCGGTGGCCACGAAAATCACGAGATCCTCCGACTCGACCGATCTTTCGGCCGGATCGCCGCCGAGGAACTCGTAGAGCGCCGGCGGTACGCAGGCGCCCATGTCGAGCGCGCGGGTTCCTGTGGCGGTGCGCCAGGCATCGAAACTGGCCACGTCGACGGCTTCGGCGACCTCGCCTGTCCGGACGGCTGCCAGGACGTCGTCGAGGGTTGCCAGCTCACCCGACGATCCGCTGGACGGGTCGAATCCGAGTACCGTTTCGGCGTCGATGGATTCGTCCTCGGCGAGGGTGAAGTAGACGACCCCACGCCAGTCGGAGGCCAGGGCCTCGATGTCGGTGCGGCCGAAGATGTCGCCCAGCAACTCGCTGACCTGCTCACGTCGGCGACTCCCGAACAGCTGGAATGCGCCCGACGCCACGATCTGTCCCTGCTTGTTCGCCACAGACCGTCACCTTACGCAGGTCAGTCGTCGATGCCGAGTACGACCACGCGGCCTGTCGGCGGCGACAGATACACCGTCGCCCGCCACTCGCCCGACGAGAACGCGTCATCGAGGTGCCGGCCGCCGAGGAGGCCACCTGCCGGGACGAGGTCGCGCAGTTCGGCGGCCACCGGGTCGGGCGCGGTCACCGGTTCCGCGTGGTACTCGTCGGCCCAGGCCGTCGCACGGCCGGGTCCGACGTCGACGACGGCATCGAACCAGTACGTCGTGGGGCCGGGCACTCGCTCGGAGGCGCCCGGTGCGGAATCGAGAGTTCCGGCGGCCCAGCCGTCGACGTTCCCGTCGGCCAGCAACGGGAAGCGACGCGCAACCGGGTCGATGTCCCGGCTGGGACCCGCGGTGACGACCTTCGCGACAGCGGACGCGGTTGTACTCGGCCTGCGGTCGACCGGCGCGTCGGACGAACAGCCGACCACCGTGAAAGTGCCCGCGGCGACGGCGATCACAGCCGCCGTGCGTCGGGCGAGACGCGAGGACATCCCGCCACGCTAACCCGCCGCACGGCCCCGGGTCTCAGATCATCCGTCGACTGATCGACCCCGGCAGGTACTTGAGCGCCGCGGCGATCGGCGTCCACGGCCAGGCGGGGACCGGCGCCCAGGTCTTCTCGGCCTCGATCGCGGCGACCATGGCGTCGACGCCCTTGTCGGTGTCGACCATCAGCGAGGTCTTCACGCCCCGATTGATGTCTGTCTCGATGTAACCGGGCGCCACGATCGACACCGAGATCGGCGAGTTCGCGAACTCGGCCTGCAACCCCTGCCCGAGCGCGGTGAGACCGGCCTTCGACGCCGAGTACGCCGCCTGGGCCTTGGGCATGCCGCGGACACCCGAAATGGAGCTGACCAACACGAGGTGGCCGGCGTTCTGCTCGCGGAAGATCTCGAGGGCGGCCTCGGCCTGCGCGAGCGCGCCGACGAGATTGGTCTGCACGGTCTCGATGTTGGCGGCCGCCTTGCCGGTGCCGATCGGTGCGCCCTTGCCGAGACCGGCGTTGACGATGACGCGGTCGAGGCCGCCGAGTTCGTCAGCGAGCGTACGGAAGGCGACGGGGACCGCGTCGAGGTCGGTCACGTCGAGCTGCGCGATCGCAACCTGTTTCGCCGACGGACGGAGTTCGGCGGCCAGGGCCTCGAGGTTGTCGCGGCGCCGGGCGGCGAGCGCCAGCGAACGTCCCTGGGCGGCGAATCGGCGGGCCATGCCCTCGCCGAGTCCCGAACTCGCACCGGTGATGAGGATCTTCTGCCGTGTCGTCGAGGTCATGGACCCGAACCTACCGGCATCGCCGCCGGCTGCGCGGACCGCGACGTCAGGCGTAGTGCGCGTCCTCCATCGCTCATTTCAGGAGCCGCGACATCCGGCGGTCGGCGAGGACCTTGCCACCGGTCTGGCAGGTCGGGCAGTACTGGAAGGACCGGTCGGCGAAGGACACCTCGCGGACGGTGTCGCCGCAGACCGGGCACGGCAGTCCGGTGCGTGCGTGCACGCGGAGTCCGGTGCGTTTCTCCGACTTCAGCCGGGCGACGGCCTGACCCTCGAGGCGGCTCGTGGCGTCGGTGAGCACGGCGCGCATCGCGTCGTACAGGGTGCTCACCTGACCGGGTTTGAGGGTCTTCGACGACGCGAACGGAGACAGCCGTGCGGTGTGGAGGATCTCGTCGGAGTAGGCGTTGCCGATCCCGGCGATGGTGTGCTGGTCGGTGAGCACGTTCTTCACGCGTCCGGTGGTGCCGGCGAGGATCTCGGCGAACTGTTCCTCGGTCAGTTCCAGGGCGTCGGGGCCGAGTCCGGCGACGCGGTCGATCTCGGCGAGGTCGCGGACGAGCCACACCGCCAGCCGCTTCTGGGTGCCGGCCTCGGTGACGTCGAATCCCTCGCCGGGCAGCCCGCAGTGCACCCGCAGCGCGATCGGCGACTTACCGCCCGGGCGTAGCGGCTTGGGCGAGAGGTCCTCGCTCCACCGCACCCAGCCGGCGCGCGACAGGTGGATGACCAGCGCCAGCGTCGGCTCGGACGCGGTTGCTTCCGAACCGGGGATGGTCCGGATGACCAGGTACTTGCCGACGCGACCGACCGATTCGACGATCCGGTCGGTGAGCGCGGTGTACGGCGGATCCGCCGTCTTGAGCACGGACAAGGACGCGACGTCGACTCGCCGGATCGGGAGTCCGGCCGCACGGCCGTCGACATAGTCGGCGATGGCGGCCACCTCAGGAAGCTCGGGCATGCCACCAGTGTGCTCTAGTAAAGGGATGACTTCCCGACTTTCCGACGCCGAGCTGGCCGCCCGGATCGCCCAGGGAGCCGGGGAGATCCTCCTCGGGATTCGTCATGGCGACCTGTTGGCCGGCAGCATGCTCGGCGATGTCGGCGATGCGCTCGCCCAGGCCTGGATCTCCACCGTCCTCCGCAAACACCGTCCGCGCGACGCCGTTCTGTCCGAAGAGGCGGCCGATGTCGGCGACCGTGCGACGGCCCAGCGCGTGTGGATCATCGATCCGCTCGACGGCACAAGGGAATTCGCTGCGGGCAGCGCGGACTGGGCTGTGCACGTGGCGTTGACGGAGAACGGGGTCGTCACCGAGGCCGCGGTGTCACTGCCCGCGACCGGTGAACTGTTCCGTGCCGACACCGTCGAGAAGCCCGGCGGGGAGCTGACCCGACGCATGGTGACCTCGCGGTGGGGCGGCTCGTACGAGACGAGCTATGTGTCCAACCGGCTCGGCCTGCAGATGGTTCCGGTCGGGTCGGCCGGCGCCAAGGCGATGGCCGTCGTCCGCGGCGACGCCGACGCCTACGTCCACGCCGGCGGCCAGTACGAGTGGGACAACGCCGCGCCGGTCGGCGTCGCCCTCGCGGCCGGCCTGCACTGTAGCCGTCTGGACGGTTCGGAGATCGTCTACAACAACCGCCACCCCTACATGCCCGATTTCGTGATCTGCCGCAGCGAGATCCGCGACGACATGCTCGCAGCCCTGCAGCAGATCTGGTGAACTTGCCGGTGTGAACGGAATCGGCGACGCCGTCGTCCGGATCGGCCCGGTCCTGGCGATCGCGATCGTCGTGCTCGCCGTCGTCGCGGTGCTGGTGAACGGTCGAAGCGGTTTGGCGACCGACACTTTGGTGGCGACCCTGCGCGCCGTCGTCCAGCTCGCCGCCCTCGCGGGCGTGCTGGCGGCGGTCGTTCCGTATCTGTGGGCGTCGGCCCTGTTCGTGGTGGTCATGGCGGTGGCGGCTGCGTGGACGTCGGCGCGGCGGGTGCGCCGCGAGAACGCCGGTCTCGTCGTCATCGCACGATGCCTGGTGCCCGTGGCGGCACCGACCATCGCGATAGTCATCGTCCTGGCCCTGGTGGGCGTCCTGCCTGCAAAAGGCATCGCGATCATCCCGACGGCCGGGATTCTGCTCGGCGGAGCCATGGTCACGACGTCACTCGCGGGTCGACGCGCAGTCGACGAACTGGCGACGCGTCACGGCGAGGTCGAGGCGGCGTTGTCGTTGGGCCTGCTCCCCCGCGATGCCCGCCTCGAGATCTGCGCCGCGGCGTCGGCGAGCGCCCTCATCCCGGGCCTCGATCAGACCCGGGCGGTCGGGCTGGTCACCATTCCCGGCGCTTTCGTGGGCATGGTCCTCGGTGGCGCGTCGGTGTGGGCGGCCGCGGCCATGCAGTTGTTCGTGCTCATCGCACTGCTCGCCGTCAGTTCGATCGCCATGCTCGTCACCGTGGAGTTGGTGGCGCGCGAGGATCTGTGATGCCGGTCAGAAGGGTGGCGGGTCGGCCTGGTCGGCGAGGCGCTGAGCCTTGTTGCGGGCACGTTCGGCCCGCCGGCGCGCGTGTTTCTGTGCGAGCCGGTTGGGTGTGGGCGGGGTGTCGTCGCCCGAGATCACCCGTGGAGTGGGTGGCGCCTGGGGTGGCTGTTCGTAGCGAATGCGCCGCAGGTTCGGGAATGAGTCTTCGAGGTTCTCGGCGTCCCCGGGATGATGAACCCTTCCGGGGTGCGGTATTCGGTGACCAGGTGGCCGTCGTCGTCGCGGTACTGGGTGTCGACCCAGTCACCGAAGGTCTTGTGCAGATGCCCGAACCGGCATTTCGCGTTGAGGTTCTCACTCGACGTCGACCCGCCCTGGAGAGGATCGGTGTGGTCGTACTCGGTGACGTGGTCGAGATCGGAGTCGAAAGCCGAACATCCGCAACCGGGTTCGGTGCAGTAACCGTCACGAACCCGCACGAAGTCCGCGCAGGCAGCGGTGGGTCGATACGGATCGGCCGATTGCGCACCGGGATAGACGATCACCATGTCTGCCGGCGGGGCATCGGCCGATCTCGGCTCGACGGGGCTATCCGGACCGTCGGGAGTCTTTGTCGTCGGCCGCTCTGCGACAACGCGCGTCGGTGCGGTGCGGACCGGGGTGACGGGTCTGACGGTTGCGTCGGGCCGCTCGGCGAGGTCCCGGACGTGCTCGTCGGAGACGACACCGTGACCGTCGACCCAACCGATCCCTGGTGCCCCGGCCAGAGTCGCGGCGTCGGTGACGACGTGGATGACAGCCTCGGTGCTCACCGACCGGACCACCTTCGCCGGGTCGGGAATCTCGGCGTCACACTCCTCACGCCCGCACTGGCAGTCGAAGACGGTGCCGGTCAACAGCGCGAACATGGCATCGGAGTTGCGCTGGTTACGGTTGCGGCCATCGTGGGCGCAGACGGTGTCGGCCAGGGCTTTCACCGCTTTCGCGGCGATACGAACATTCTCGGCGGCCATCGTGCCGGTGATCTCACCGGTGCCATCGGCGAAGTTCTCGATCCACATACCGCGCTTGTCCAACGCTTCGCGACGACGCTCCCGCACCACATCGGGGTCGTAACGAAAGACCAGCCGATCGACCATGTCGCGCAGCTTCGCTCGGGTCCAGGCACCCTTGCAGTGGCGCAGGATGGATTCGATCTCGGTGTCGAGCTCAGCGATGACCGCGGCGTCGGAGATCAGGTCGGTACGCGAGATGACGGTCTGGATCAGCTGCCGCGACAGGATGCCATCACGCAGGGTGGTCAGCACTTTCGGTAACCGGTCGCGCAGGGCGAGTGCTTCACCGACCCACTGATCGGCCTGATACCGGGTGATGGCGGCTTCGCGGCACACCCGGGTGACCATCTCGGTGTACCGGTCGATGAAGAACCCGCCACCGGTGTGGATGACGAGTTGGTCGTAGACGGTGACGATCGACTCATACCGGCACCACGCCAGATAGGATTCGCCGTGCCGGATCGCCCGCAACCGTTCCATATGGGTTGCGGTAGAGAATGATTCGGGGTGGGCAGGATCGACCCCGGCGAGAAACCCGCCCGGAAGATCGGTCCACATGCCCACGCTGCCCCCACAACGTCTACAGCCCAACCTGGATGGCCGGATCTGTACCCACCAATCTAGATCACCCCACCGACAAACACGGATCCCCATCCACAGGGCCTGGGAGGAACGCGTTGCGGGGCAGACAGTTTGGCCGGATCGAAGTCGCACGCGACTTCAGTTCAGCGGCTATGCCGTGCGGGAGGCCTTGCGCAGCAAGTAGATGTCCATGATCCACCCGATCCGTTCGCGGGCTTCGGCCCTGGCTTCGACGATCTGCTCCGTCACGTCGCCGACCCGGCCGCTGATGAGGATCTCGTCGTCGGTGCCGACGTAGGCGCCCCACCAGATGTGGTCGTCGGGGTGGGCGGTGTGGCGGAAGGCGAGATCGCCGTCGAGCATCACGATCTGGTTGGCGTCGGCACCGGCAGGGGTGTCGGCGAGGCGGCGACCGGTTGTGATGTGGATCGGTTCGCCGACGCGGTTGGCGACGATGCCGTGCGCGGCGGTGAGCGCACTGGCGCTGGTCACCCCGGGGATCACCTCGACCGTGAGCTCGAGGTCGTCGCGTGCGGCGAGGTCGTCGACGATGCGCAGCGTGCTGTCGTACAGGGCGGGATCACCCCAGACGAGGAAGGCCGCCACCCCGCCGTCGCCGACCTCGTCGCGCAGTGCGGCGGCGATCAGGTCCGCACGTGTGGCGTGCCAGCGCCGGACCTCGGCGTCGTAGTCGGCGGGCGCACGGTCGCGCGGCGGGTCGGGGATCTCGACGAGCGAATACCCTTCGCGGGCATGCGCGTCGAGGATCACTCGGCGGGCGTCGAGCAGTCCACTCTTCGCCGTTCCCTTCTCGAGCGCGAGGAAGGCGTCGACGTCGGCCATGGCGTCGATGGCCTGCAGGGTGACCTGGCGTGGACCGCCGGGCCCGATCCCGATGACCCGCAGCGCGATTCGCACAGTCAGATCTTCACCTTGGGCAGCCCGTGTTTGCGTGCGGTCATGTCCAGGATCAGCTGGCGGGGTGCGAGTCGGCGCAGGAAGAACACGATACTCGCCTGATTTCCTCTGGCGTAGAACGGTTTCGGGTGTTCGGCAAGCGCGGCGTCGACGATCTGGGTGGCCATGTCCTCCGCGCTGATCCCGGCGTCCTCGTTGCGGCGGGTGGCCGCGGCGAGGGTCTCGTACTCGGCGCGGTACGGCGAGTTCTCGCCGATCTGGATGGACCGGCGGTCACCGATGCCGGTCGCGATGGTGCCCGGTTCAACCGAGATCATGCGAATCCCGTACGGCGCCACCTCACGACGCGTCGCCAGCGCGAAGGCCTTCAGCGCGGATTTCGTCGCCGCGTAGTTGGACCGGAACGCGACCGGGAAGCTCGACAGCATCGAGCCGACCATGACGACCGCTCCCCGACGCCGCTCACGCATTCCCGGGAGGACCGCCTTCGTGAGGGCGACCGGCCCGAACACGTTGACGCGGAACAGATCCTCGATGGCCTGCATCGACGTGTCCTCGAGGGCGCCGGCCTGGGATTCGCCGGCGTTGTTGACCAGGATGTCGACCGGACCGACGAGGTCGGCGCAGGCGGTGGCGGAGTCGTAGTCGGCATTGTCGAGGCGGACATAGGTGACACCGGGGAGGGGCCTGCGCACGGCATCCGGGTTCCGGGTGGTGCCGTAGACCCGATGGCCGCGCGCCACGAACTGTCGGGCGACTTCGGCGCCGATGCCGCTGGTCGCGCCGGTGACGAGAACGGTCTGGGAGCTCACGCCCGCTACGGTATCGCAGCCCCTCTCTACACGAGTCTGTCGTAGCGGCGCGTGAGGATGCTCAGCTCGACCGCGACCCGGTCGGTGTCGGGCCCATACGGGCGTCTCGGATCGCGGGTCAACCAGTCGACGAAACGCTGGAGCGGAGTACGAGCGCCGGCAGGCGTGCGGCGGGTGAAGTAGACGAGCGCGGCGACGGCCAGAACGGCCACGACGGCGAGAACGATGAGCGCGATGATCATGGCAGTAATTTTCCGTCCGACCGATTACCGCCAACAGTGGCACGAAAGTCAATGTCCGCAAATCTTCTGCCATACTGGCGTCATGCTGAAAACGGTCGGGGTTCTGCTCCACGGCAACGTCGCGATGTTCGAGTTCGGCGTGGTCCACGAAGTGTTCGGCCTCGACCGGACCGACGACGGCGTCCCCGGTTTCGACTTCCGCGTTGCCTCCCCCGACCCGTCCGTGCCGCTACCGGTCGGCAACGGCGTGTCGATCCAGGTGTCGCATTCCCTCGACGAGTGCCGCGACGTCGACCTCGTCGCCATCCCCGGCGGAAAGGTCGACGGCGACTATCCCGAGGAGATCCTCGACACCGTGCGCGCGGTGGTCGACAACGGCGGCCGCGTCCTCACGGTGTGTTCGGGCGCCTTCGTCGCCGGCGCGGCAGGCCTGCTCGACGGCCGACGCTGCACCACACACTGGCGCTTCGGCGAGGAGCTGGCACGACAGTTCCCGAAGGCCAAGGTCGACACCGACGTCCTCTTCGTCGACGACGGCCCCATCACCACCAGCGCCGGTACGGCAGCCGGGATCGACGCGTCACTGCATCTCGTCCGCGAGGCGTGGGGCCCGGGGGTCGCGAACCGAATCGCCCGTCGCATGGTCGTCTCACCCCACCGCGACGGCGGTCAGCGACAGTTCGTCGACGCCCCGATGCCCGCGTGTTCCGACGAGGGATTCGGTGCGCTGCTCAGCCGGCTGCTCGAACACCTCGACCGCGACATCAGCGTCGATGACATGGCGGAACGGATGCACATGTCCGGCCGGACGTTCGCGCGGCGGTTCGTCGACGAGGTCGGGGTGTCACCACGGAGATGGCTCACCGAACAGCGCGTACTGGCCGCCAAGAACCTGCTGGAATCGACGGATGCGCCGGTCGAGGAGGTCGCGCGACTGGTCGGATTCACCTCGGCGACGCTGCTCCGGCACCACTTCGCGGCATCCGTCGGGGTATCGCCCCTCGTGTACCGACGGCGGTTCGCGAAGTCCGCTGCGGTGTGAGAACGGCTGTTTGGTGCCCCGCTGTGTCTGGTGCCCTCGGTAGGATTCGAACCTACGACCTACCCTTTAGGAGAGGGTTGCTCTATCCCCTGAGCTACGAAGGCGGGCGCCCGTACGGGCGACGCGGCAAGTCTACGGCAGCAACCCCAGCGTTCTGAGCCCCCTCCTCAGATCTTGAGGATGGAGAACTTCCTCCGCCGACGCCGGCCCTGCGCACCCTCAAACTCCGCCGATCTGCCGCACGCTCTGCCGTCCGGTAGCCTCGCCGATGACGGTGAACCGGGCAATTCCGGCTGTGATTGTCGTCACTGAGGACACCCCGGCGTTGAGGTTCCTGCCAGATTCGGCCCGTACACTTCGTTCAGGTAACAGTTTGGTCAACCGGGGGAGGTCTTTGCGTTGGTGCACGCAGCGAGCTCGGCGCGCACCGCCGACACCGAGACCAGCACGTCTGCGGACTCGGACCTGTCGACCGGCGTGAAGCCGGCGACACCGTCCACGACGACCCCGGCCGTCACCCCGGTCGAGAAAGCGCGCTCTCGCGCCCACACCGCAGACTTCGTGCGCGTGTTCTTGTTCACCTTCGTGGTGGTCGCGCACAGCGTGAACGCGATCAACGGCGGGCCCGACGAGGTCCGCGGCGCCAACCTGGTCGGCACCCTGTGCCACCTCACCCGCTACGGATTCGTCGCGGTGACGCTCTACGTCCTCGTGCTGAGCATGCAGGGCCGCGAGATGTCCCCGGTGCAGTTCTGGCGCCGCCGCTTCGGTTTGGTGATCGGGCCGTACCTGGCCTGGACCGTCATCTACGCGATCACCGATCACATCGTCATCCGGGACAACCCGTTCCCGCCGGTCGGCGAGTGGTTCTCCGGGCTCGCACACGACCTGCTCGTCGGTGAGGGCAAGTACCAGCTGTACTTCCTGCTGATCTCGATGCAGATCTACCTGTTCTTCCCGCTCATCTCGTGGATCTTCGAACGCGGACGCAACCGACCGTGGCTCCTGTTGTCCGGTGGCGCGCTCATCCAGATCACGATGTTTGTCGTCTACCAGTACCTGCCGCGACCCTCGGGTGCCGCCTGGGACGTCACCTACCACCATCTGTGGAAGACGCTGCCGATGTACGCGCTGTTCGTCGCCATGGGTGTGGTCGCGGCGCAGCACCAGCAGGCCGTGGACAAGTGGCTGCGCGAACACATGGCGACCGTGGTCCTGGTCGCCGCCGGATGCGCGGCGTTCACCGTCGCCGGTTACCTGCTGGCGACCTCGCCGGGCAACGTGCCGTGGAAGGCGAACACCGCCTGGAACCCGGTGTCGCTGCCGTGGCTCGTGGGTGGGTTCGTGTTGCTGTGGCTCATCGGTCTCGTCTGGGACGACCGCCGCGCGGCGGGCCGGCCGGCCGCAGCCAAATTCGTCTCGCAGGCGACACTGCGTGCGTTCGGCGTCTTCGCCGTGCACCCGCTCATCCTCGACGTCCTCGGACGCGTCGGCTTCCTCAGCGGACTGTTCGAGTGGTTCCCCCACTCGGCAATCCTGCGGTCGCTGATCCTCATCGCGGTCGTTCTCACCAGCTCGCTGATCGTCGTCGACCTCCTGCTCCGCCTGCCGTTCAGCAAATGGCTGACCGCCCGGCCCCGCATCCCACTGCTGCCGAAGCGCGAGAAGAAGCAGGACCGACCGGTCGGAGCCGAAACCTCATAGCCTCGTCGGCGGTCGAGGAGGATCGACGGCCGGTCACCGGTACTTGGGGTTGTTGAACACCGGGATCTCGATGTTGATCGGCATCCGCAGTTCCGACATGTAGAAAAGGACGAACTGGCGGAGGAATTCGTCGATCATCCAGTACGCCTCGCGCGGCATTCCGACGTTCAGCAGGCCTTCACGGACCAGTACGTAGGGCGTCCAGGCGGTCTCCAGCAGGGGCGTCCACACGGGTTCACGTGGGATGTTCAGCCCATCGGCAGCCTTGTCGCCGAGCATGAATCGGGTCAAGGCCCCGAGCACTCCGCGCGAGAGCAGGGTCAGGTCCAGGTTCATGCCGAGGTCGAGCAGCATGTCCGCGAGCTTGCGACCCTCCGGTGTCGGATGCTGGATCGGGTCGAGCACCTGCGTGGCCTGGGATTCGGCAGCATTCCACGACGCCGGGATGTACTCGTCCTTGACGCCCAACATGTGAGCGGTGATCTGCCACGAATGCAGGAATCCCGCCGACTCGTCGGCGGCGATCGGCACCTGCCATTTCTCGAAGTTGCGCATCACGGTGGTCGGCAGGCTGTGCCAGGTCACCATGATGTCGGCCTGACTGATCGGCACGTCCTCCGACGCGGAGTGCACCCAGTGCGGCGACTGCGGAAGGAGGTGCCGGACGCCGGCATGTGCCATCCGGGTCTTCAGGCAGGTCACGACCATCTCGCCGCCGGGTTGATAGGCGTTGAGCGAGCCGATGTCGTAGCCGAGTTTGGCGGTCTTGGAGATGCGGTCCTTGAGGTCCCAACCACCCTTGGAGTAGTAGACCGCCCGCGCCTCCTTGGGGATGAGGGTGCTCATCATTCCGCTCGCGAAGCCGTAGATGATGCCGAGGTACGTGCCGCGCTTCTGGTTGAACCTCACCGCGGCGGCAAGCTTGGACTGGTCGGTCCACGACGGCAGCTGCCGTGCGTGCTCCATGAAGTCGCGCAGCTCCGACGGCAGCCCGGCCGGCAGCGGCTGCGAGTTCTTGTGCCAGGTCCGCAGCAGTTTGTTGACCTTCGGCGCCTGACCGCTGTCGATGACCTTCGCGATCACCGGGTCGGCCTCGTCGTCCCAGAGGGTGCGCGGGTCGGCGCCCGCACCGCGGCCCGGTAGCGAGTTCGCCGGCGACCACGTCCACGGGGTCGCCGGGGCCACCGCGGCCACCGCCCCGGCCGCTCCGACCACCCCTCCTGCCTTGAGTAGCTTGCGCCTGTTCAGATCCTGCATGGCCCCGTCCCGTCCAGTCCGATGTATCAATGTGACAATCTTCGTAACCTTGTATCCTTGATAACATCGAGTGACTCAGGACACACCGACATTCTCGGATTTGCGATCATTCATCCGGGCAGATCGATCGCCACACCGAAGGGAATCGCCGATGCCGTCGTCCGCTGCGGACATCCAGGATCCGGGCATGATGCCGGTCGGTTCGTCGTCGAGTTCGGTGATCCACCGCGCGTTCCTCGGGTCTGTGAACCCCACCGACACCGAGTCCGATCCGACGGCCGAACGCCTTCTCGACGCCGCGTTCGACCTCTTCTGCCGCCTCGGCATCCAGCGGACCCCGATGGAGAAGGTCGCGAAGAACGCGGGCGTCACGCGAGTGACCCTCTACCGGAAGTTCGCGACCAAGGACGCCCTGGTCGACGAGGTGGTGCTGCGCGAGTTCCGGCGGTACTTCGACCAGTTCCGCGCCGACATCCCCGCCGCGCAGACGGTCGCCGAGCGCGTGGTCGTCGGTTTCGTCGGATCGCTACGGGCTGTCGCGAGCAATCCCCTGATCAGCGGGATGGCCGACTCCGAGTCCAGCATGCTCATCGAATCGATGATCGGCGACGACGGCCTCCTGCTGTCCGTCGTGCAGCAGTTCGTGGCCGCTCAATTACGACGAGAACAGTTGGCGGGCAACATCTCCGAGGACCTCGACGTCGAGATCGTGGCCGAGATGATGGTGCGCATCTCGGCGTCGTTCCTCACCGTGCCGAGTCGCGTCGTCGACATCACCGACGACGCCCAGCTGGCCGACATCGCGAGACGGTTCCTCGTCCCGATGCTCGATCCGCCACGCTGACGCCTCCCCGGCTGGGACAATCGTCGGATCACTCCGGCTGAGGGGAGTCCCGCGATGCGTTCGTGGTCGGTCATCATCATCCTCGCGGTCTCCCAGTTCGTGATGGTGCTCGACAGCACCGTCATGAACGTGTCGATCTCGGTCGTGGCAGCCGATCTCGACACCTCGATCACCGGCATGCAGGCCGCGATCACGTTCTACGCCCTGACGATGGCGGCGTTCATGTTGACCGGTGGCAAACTCGGCGACCTCATGGGCCGCGCGAGGGCCTTCAAGATCGGTGCCGTCATCTACGGGATCGGTTCTCTCACGACGGCTTTGAGCCCCAACCTGACCGTCCTCTTGCTGGGCTGGTCCCTCGTCGAGGGGCTCGGCGCGGTACTCGTGATCCCGGCGATCGCGTCCTTGGCCGCCATCAATTACACGGGAAAGGCCCGGGTCACCGCCTTCTCGGTCCTCGGTGCGGTGACCGGACTCGCCGCCGCCGTCGGCCCGTTGCTCGGCGGTCTGATGACCACGTACGCCTCGTGGCGTTACGTCTTCGTCGCCGAGACGGTGGTGATGGTCGTCGTCCTGTTCGCGGCGGGCCTCATCCACGACGTCGAGCGCGACCGCGACGTAAGAATCGACCCGCTCAGCGTCCTCGCTTCCGCCGGCGGCCTGGCCCTCATCGTCTACGGAGTGTTGCAGTCGAAGACCTGGGGATGGTTGAAGCCGCAGCACCCGCCGGAGATCGGCGGAACCGAGATCGCCCCGCTCGGCGTCTCCCCGGTTGCCTATCTGCTGCTGATCGGCGTGGTCGTGCTGTGGCTGTTCGTCGACCGTCAACGCACGCTCGCCCGCACCAGCCGGCAACCACTGCTCCGCGTCGAATTGCTGCGGATCCCCGCGCTGCGCAGCGGCCTCGGCGGATTCCTCGCCCAGTACTTCGCGATCGCCGCGCTGTTCTTCGTGGTGCCGGTCTACCTGCAGACGATGCAGGGGCGTGACGCACTGCAGACCGGGGTCAAGATATTGCCGCTATCGGTGGGGCTCGTGCTGTTCTCGGTCCTCGGATCCTGGCTCACCGCACGACGCTCCGCCCGCTTCATCGCCCGCGGCGGGCAGATCATCATGGCCCTCGGCGTCCTCTTCGTGATCGCCGCGGTCGGGGTCGACCTGCGAAGTGTTGCCTTCGCCATTGGGATGTTCGTCGTCGGAGCGGGTTTCGGCCTCCTCGCCTCCCAGCTCGGCAACGTCAACATGTCCGCAGTCGAGGAGAAGGACACCTCCGAGGTCGGCGGACTGCAGGGCACCTTCCAGAACCTCGGCTCGTCGTTCGGTACGGCGGTCGCCGGTTCGGTGTTCATCCTCCTGCTGTCGTCGGGTTTCCTCGCCACCGTCGGCGACACCGAATCGCTGTCCGCCACAGAGCAACAGCAGATCGTGTCCACCGTGGACGACGCCGGGGTGCCCATCATCTCGGCGGATCAGGCACGCACCCTGGTCCTGGACTCCGGCGGCTCGGAGTCCGCCGCGCAGGCCGTGTCCGAGGCCTACGCCGACGCACAGGTCGCCGCGATCCAGCAGGCCCTGTTCATCGTGTTCGTTCTGCTCGTACTGGCACTCCTCTTCTCGAGGAACCTGCCGAACCGGGTCGTCTACCACGACGACGACAAGCCCGACAGGCTCACCGGTACGTGAGACGTGCTCAGCCCCGGGAGGCCACGTTCTTCGCGATGGTGGCCTCCGTGTGCTTGATGGCCTGGGCGGCGAACGGCCCGACGATGCCACCGAGCACTCGACCCGCGATACCGCCGGGCAGCGTGTAGCTGAACTCCACCTGCAGTTCGGTGCCCTTGTTCGTGTCGAGGAACCGCCAGGTGGTGTCGGCCTGGAAACCCTCGATCGCCTTGAGTTCGATCAGTTCGTCGACGACGTACTGGGTGCATTCCACGACCGACTTGAGCTTCTTCGGCCCGACATCGATCGTCAGCTCGAAGACGGAGCCCAGGCCCTGGGTCTGCTCGGTCCTCGGCTCGAAGCGGGTCACCCCCATCAGGTACTCGGGGACGTTCTGGTACCCGTCGACGTACTGGAAGACCTTGTCCCGAGGTGCATCGACCACGGCCTGATGACGTACCACTCCCACGCTCTACCCCGTTCTCGCGTGCCCGGCCCGGTGTGGCCGTGCTGTTCCCGATCGACACTATGCGGTCGGTACCCCTTCCGGGTGCGGGACACGGCGCACCGATTTGACCCCCGCCTCCGGGTCGGATATTCCTTCAGACGGTGTCGACGTCAACGGGCGGATGGTCCGAACTCCTCGCCCGTGAACACCGCGCCGCGGTGTCGGTCTTCGCCGGCGGCATCCTCGTCTTCGCCATCAACACCTTCCTCACCTCGGCCTCGCTGCCCAGCACCATCGCCGACATCGGCGGCGAACAGTTCTACGCCTGGGTCGTCACGGTCTTCCTGATCGCCTCCGTCGTGGCGTCGATGTTGGTGACGCGCGCGCTGGCCCAGTTCGGCGCACGGGGCGCCTATCTGATCGGGTTCTCCGCGTTCGCCGCGGGTTCGCTGGTCTGCGCGCTCACCCCGACCATGCCGATCCTGTTGGCCGGCAGGCTGATCCAGGGACTCGGCGGCGGGTTGCTCACCGGTCTGGCGTTCGCGGTCGTGCAGATCGCCCTGCCGCAGCGCATCTGGGGCCGGGCCGTGGCGATGATCTCGGCGATGTGGGGTGTCGGGAACATCGTGGGTCCGGCGATCGGCGGCATGTTCGCCGAGGTCGGACTGTGGCGGGGTTCCTTCTGGTTCCTGACCGTCGTCACCCTGGCCATCGCCGCGGTGGCCGCGCGGGTGCTGCCGCGAGGTCGCGGCTCGGGCGAACGGCACCCGTTGCCATGGGCGTCGCTGGCGGCGGTGACCGTCGCGGCCGGGGCGGTGTCGGTGGCCGCGATCTCCGGTTCGACGACGGCGGTCGCCGTTCTCGGCGGCGTCGCTCTGCTCGCCCTGGTCGGGTTCGTGGCCGTCGATCGACGCGGCGACACCGGCCTGCTCCCCCGTCTCACCTATTCGGTGGGCAATCCCCTCAAGTGGATCTACCTCTCGATCGCGGTGTTGGCGGCCGGGTCGACCGCCGAGGCCTTCCTCCCGTTGTTCGGCCAGCAGGTCGGCGGGCTGTCACCTTTCACCGCGGGTCTTCTGCCGGCCGCGTTGTCGACCGGGTGGACGGTCGCGCAGATAGCCAGCAGCACGTGGGCCCACGGCCGCTCGGCATCGGCCGCCCGCGTCGCGGGGCCGGCATTCCTCGCCGCGGGCCTGGCCGGTTACGGCGTCCTCCAGTCCTCGACCGCGTCGATTGCGATCGCCGGTTGGTATGCCTGTCTCGTCGTCGCCGGCATGGGCATCGGTATGGCCTTCCCGCACATCACGACCGCCGCCATGGGCATCACCACCGATCAGGCCGAGGCCGCGCGCGCATCGGCGGGCATCAACTCCGTGCAGATGGTCGCGAACACCGTCGGGTCGGCCGCCGCCGGTCTGCTCGTCAGCTTCGGCTCCGACGCGGTCGGATCGGCTCGACTCCTGACGTTCGGTTTCGCCTGTCTCGCGGTGATCGGGGTGGGCATCGCCGTTCGGTCGGTCCGGCCTGCGCGGTGACCGTACGCTGAGGTCCATGAGACGCCGTCGGGGAAGTCCGCATCTCGGATCCCGCGGCCTCCGGCTGACGGTGGTCGCGGTCGCCGCAACGCTGGTCGTCGCCTCGTGCGGGTCCGACGCCGACGAACCGTCCGCCGCGCCGGTCACCTGCGCGGAGATCCCGAACGGTGAATTCATCGACGCCCAGGAGGTCTCGGCGGCCCCCACCGACATCGCGACCCGACCCGAGATCGCATCGGGTTACCGCAGCGGGATGAAGCCGGTCCGGACCGGGACCTACGCGGCGGCAACGGCCAATCCGCTGGCCACCCGCGCGGCCTGCGAGGTGCTGCGCGACGGTGGCACCGCGGCCGATGCCCTGGTCGCCGCACAGATGGTGCTCGGTCTCGTCGAACCGCAGTCGTCGGGTATCGGCGGCGGCGCCTTCGCCCTCTACTACGACGCGGCGTCGAACACGGTGCGCGCCTTCGACGGCCGCGAGACGGCACCCGCGGCCGCCACCGAGACCTACCTGACGCAGATCTCCCCCTCCGATCCGGCACCGCCCGTACCGAGTGCCCGCGCATCGGGACGATCGATCGGCGTCCCGGGCGTGCTGCGGATGCTCGACATGGTCCACGGCGATTACGGCAAGCAGGCCTGGCGCGACCTGTTCGAGCCGGCAATCAACCTGGCGGACAGCGGCTTCGAGATCAGCCCACGGCTGGCCGGGGCGATCGCCGCCTCCGCGCCCGACCTGAAGGCCGACGAGGAGGCCCGCACCTACTTCCTGACCGACGAGGGCACGGCGAAGCCCGCGGGCACCGACCTGGTCAACCCGGCCTATGCGAAAACCCTTGGCGTACTGGCCACCGACGGTGCCGACGCGATGTACGACGGCCCGCTCGCGCAGGCGATCGTCGCCGAGGCGGGCAGCACCGCCGGCGGCATGACGCCCAGCCTCATGACCGTCGACGACCTGCGCGACTACCGGGCGATCGCCCGCGAACCCATCGTGACGGAGTACCGCGGCCGCCAGATCGTGGCGATGCCCGGACCGTCGTCGGGCGGCCTCGCCGTCGCCTCCGCCCTCGGCATCCTGGAGAACTTCGACCTGCCGTCGATGGGACCGACCGACATCGACGGCGACGCCGAGGCGAGCCGGGACGGTGGCCGGCCGGATCCCGCTGCGGTGCACCTGATCACCGAGGCCGAGCGACTCGCCTACGCCGACCGCGACAAGTACGTCGCCGACCCCGATTTCGTTCCGCTGCCGGGACGCGGCGTCGAGACCATGCTCGATCCCGCCTATCTGAGGGCACGGGCCGGGATGATCAAACCCGATTCCTCCCTGGGTGAGGCACCCGCCGGTGATCTCGGGCCCGTCCCGCTCGGTTCGCATCCGGGCACCGAACACGGCACCAGCCACATCACCGTCGCCGACCGTTACGGCAACGTCGCATCGATGACGACGACCATCGAATCGGCGTTCGGCAGCTCTCACATGGTCGACGGCTTCCTGCTCAACAACCAGCTCACCGACTTCTCGGCCGAACCGCGCGACGACGACGGCACCCTGCTCGCCAACCGGGTGTCCCCCGGTAAACGTCCACGGTCGTCGATGGCGCCGACCCTCGTGATGCAGCCCGGGGCCGACGGCTCTCCCGCACAGGTGGTCGCCGCGCTGGGTTCGCCGGGCGGATCGGTCATCATCCAGTTCGTCGTCAAGACGCTCGTCGGGATGCTCGACTGGGGCCTGAACCCGCAGCAGGCGGTGTCGATGATCGACTTCGGCTCCGCCAACACCCCGACGTCGAACGTCGGCGGCGAACATCCATTGGTCGACATCGCCGACGACGGCGCGAACGATCCCCTCGTACGAGGTCTTCGCGAACGCGGCGAGGAGGTCTCCGTCGACGAACAGTCCAGCGGGCTCAGCGCGATCATGCGCCACGACTCCGGGTGGATCGGCGGCGCCGACCCGCGTCGTGAAGGTGCCGTGATGGGTGACGACGCCACGCTGCAGTAAACCCCTGTCTTCGAGGCGCTGAGTCGTCCGAACGGACGAATCCTCTCTGCGCCATCAGTTTTCCTCAGCGTCACACGGGGGCAACGGGGCGCATACACCCTGCTCATAGCGTCAAGTCGCTCTCGCAACCGCGAAACCCAGCGACTTCGTCGTGCCGACCTGACGGTGGTCGACGAGAAACACCAGGAGTAACCATGAGTGGCAGCATGTCCCGCCGTCAGGCCATCGAGGCCGTGACGACCTACGAGGTGTCGGCGCCCGGATTCACCGAGCCGTTGGCAGACACCTTCGGACGCAACGTGTTCAGCTTGTCGGTCATGAAGAAGCGCCTGCCGAAGCATGTCTTCAAGGCGGTCGCGGCAACCATCGACACCGGCTGCCCGCTGGACCCGACCCTCGCCGACTACGTCGCGGTCGCGATGAAGGACTGGGCCATCGAGAAGGGCGCGACCCACTACGCGCACGTCTTCTACCCGCTCACCGGTTTCACCGCGGAGAAGCACGATTCGTTCCTCGAGCCCGATTCGAGCGGTGCGTCGCTGGCCGAGTTCGCAGGCAAGACCCTGCTGCAGGGCGAGCCCGACGCGTCGAGCTTCCCCAACGGCGGCCTGCGCGGCACCTTCGAGGCCCGCGGTTACACCGGCTGGGACGTGACGAGCCCCGCGTACATCCTGGAGAACCCGAACGGCAACACCCTGTGCATCCCCACGATCTTCATCTCGTGGACCGGTGAGGCACTGGACAAGAAGACCCCGCTGCTGCGCAGCCAGCAGGCCATGAGCAAGCAGGCGATGCGTCTGCTCAAGCTCTTCGGCCACGAGAATGTCGACACCGTCGTCTCCTACGCCGGCGCCGAGCAGGAGTACTTCCTGATCGACGAGCACTTCTTCTACGCACGCCCCGACCTGATGACCTCCAACCGCACCCTGTTCGGCGCCCCGCCGTCGAAGGGCCAGGAGTTCGACGACCACTACTTCGGCGCCATCCCCGAACGCGTGCTGTCCTTCATGATCGAACTCGACCGCGAGCTGTTCAAGCAGGGCATCCCCGCCAAGACCCGCCACAACGAGGTCGCCCCCGGCCAGTTCGAGATCGCCCCGGTCTTCGAGCGTTCGGTGCTCGCCCACGATCACCAGCAGCTGATGATGACCACGATGAAGGCGGTCGCCGAGCGCTACGGCATGAAGTGCCTGCTGCACGAGAAGCCGTTCTCCGGCGTCAACGGCTCGGGCAAGCACGTCAACTTCTCCTTGGGCAACGCCAACCAGGGCAACCTGCTCAACCCGGGCGACACCCCGCACGAGAACATGCAGTTCCTCACCTTCTGCGGCGCCATCATCCGCGCCGTCCACAAGTACGGCGGTCTCCTGCGCGCCGCGGTCGCGTCGGCGTCGAACGATCATCGCCTGGGCGCGAACGAGGCTCCGCCGGCGATCATCTCGATCTTCCTCGGCGAACAGCTGATGGACGTCTTCGAGCAGATCGCCAAGGGCGGCGCCACCGGTTCCAAGGCGGCCGGCGTCCTCGAGCTCGGCGTCGACACCCTGCCGCCGCTGAAGGCCGACCCGGGCGACCGCAACCGCACCAGCCCGTTTGCGTTCACCGGCAACCGATTCGAGTACCGTGCACCGGGTTCCAACCAGTCGATCTCCGATCCGATGGTCGCGATCAACACCATCCTGGCCGACTCCATCGACCACATCTCCACCGGACTGGAGAAGCTGCTCGCGGACGGCGCCGACCTCAACGACGCCGTGCAGAAGGTGCTGCAGGAGATCGTCAACGCCCACGGTGCCGTGATCTTCAACGGCAACGGCTACTCCGACGAGTGGCAGGAGGAGGCCGCCGCGCGCGGTCTGAAGAACCTCCGCACCACCGTCGACGCCGTCACCGAGTACACCGCGCCCGAGGTCGTCGAGATCTTCGAGAAGTACGGGGTGCTGTCGGCCCGCGAACTCGAGGCCCGCGAGGACGTCATCTTCGAGTACTACGCGCTGACCCTCCTCGTCGAGGCGAAGGAGACCGCGGAGATCGCGAAGACCATGATCATGCCCGCCGCGATCCGCTACCAGGGCGAACTGGCCGGCACCGCCGCGTCGTTGAAGATGGCCGGGATCGAATCTCCCACACCGCTTCTCGGCGAAGTGACCGAACTGATCAGCCAGCTGCACGGCGCCGTCGTGGCTCTCGACGAGGGCATCGCCGGCATGCACGGGGACAGCACCTACGAGGAGTCGAAGTACGCACTCGAGACGCTGATCCCGGCGATGGCAGCGGTACGCGAGGCCGCGGACACGCTCGAGGGGATCGTCGCCGACGACCTCTGGCCGCTGCCCACCTACAACGAGATGCTCACCATCCTGTAGATCTGTTTCTCTCACGACCTCGGGTGCTGAGATGCGATCCGCCACCTCCGCGGCCTGATCCGAAAGAACGCAACGCACCCCGGTCCGATGCCTGATCCGAAAGAGCGCGACGCGCCCAGCTCTGCTGCCTGAGGAGTGAGGAGCGCAAGCGACGAGCCTCGAAGGCCTGGTGAGACAACGTCACCAGGCCTTCGAGGCTCCTCGGCCATGGGCCTCGTCGCACCTCAGGCAGCACGTGGGCAGCGGTGATTGCGTTGCCGTACAACGATCCTCACCTCACCCTCAAGGACAACGCCACGACGAGCCGGGTCGCAGGGTCTTCGAGGTCCATCCCGGTGAGGGTCTCGATCCGACGGATGCGGTAGCGCAACGTGTTCGGGTGGACGTGCAGGTCGTTGGCGGCCGACCGGACGTCGCCGAAGCGGTCGAGGTAGGCGCGCAGGGAGACGGTGAAATCGCTGCCGGTGCGTGCGTCGAGGTCGGCGAGTTCGGACACCCGCGGGTCGACGAGGTCGGGGTTCTCGGCGAGCAGCGCGACGATCTCGCCGAGAAGCACGCCGGTGCGCGAGCCGGCGACGGTGGTGACGTCGTCGATCAGTTCGCCCTCGAGGGAAGCCGCGTCGAGCACTCGGTCGATCTGGGAGCGCAGTTCGGGTACCGCGCCGAGGTTGCGAGGCCCGGCGACCACGGCGCGGATGCGAATCCCGAACTGCCGCAGCGTCGCATCGACGGACACCCGCGCCCACTCCACCGCGGCGTCATCCGACACACCCGGCAAGACCACATACGCACGGTCGCCGATCGTCGCGGTCACCGACAGCGGGCTGAATGCGCTGGCGTGGAGCGTGAGCGCGGAGACGCGAGTGGCGTTCTCCGCCAACGGGACCGGGGCGTCGTCGGCCGAACCGGTCGTCGCGAACCCGGCCAGGACCACCGCGACGGATGGCTCGATGCCGAGCTGGTCGGCGAGCGCGTCGACGTCGACGATGTCGCCGCGCGCGCCGAGGAGTCGACGCACCAGTTCGTCGTGTTCGGTGCCCGCGGATCGACGACGGGCGATCACCCGGGCAGCCACCGCGGCCGCACCGGTGAGCACCTCGTCGGTGTCGTCGGCGAACGGTCCGGCCCCACGCTGCAACCAGACGACCCCCAGCAACTCAGCCGTGCCCGGGGCGCGGATCGCGACCGCACGGCGTTCCCGCAGGCCGAGGTCGGTGCGCGCGTCGACCGCGACCACCCGCGCCGACGTGCGCAATGCGTCCATCACACCCCACTGCCGGAGCCAGGCCAGCATCTCCGGCGGGCCCTCGCGACCGAGGATCGACAACCGCCGCAACTCGTCGGCCTCGTCGCCGGCCGTGCTGTAGGCCAGCACATGCGACCGCTCGTCCTCGATGCTGACCAGACCGCCGGTGCGCCGGGCCACCTCCGCTGCGAGTTCGAAGAGATCGCCGGTGGCACCCGACTCCATCGACTCGCCGTCGTCCGGCGAGCGCCGCGCGGTGTCGAGGACGCGCGACACCAGGTTGTAGATGCGCTCCCACCGGGCGTGGAGGTCGATGGCGACGACCGCTGTGCCGAGCCGGTCGGCGAGGTCGGTCAGCGTCGCCGACGACGTCTTGCTCAGGACCGCGACGGGGCGATGGGTGCCGAGGCCGGCCAGGAGTTCGGTGGCGACGTCGTCGGGCAGGCCCACGAGCAAGAACACATCGGCCGACCGTGCCGCGCGACCGAGGCCGAAGTGGACGTCGTCGATGTCGATCATCGCCAGGCTTCGCACCGGCACGTCGAGTCCCTGCGGCGCGGTGACCAGGGTCGCCACCGTCCGGTCGAGCGCCAGGATCAGACGCCCGAGCGCGACACCCGGCGATTTGTCCATACGGACAAGGTTACGACCGACTGGTTTGCCGATCGGCCATATCGCGGAAGACTCTAACGCAGGTGAACTGACGTCATGGACGCCATCACCACTCCCCCGCGCCCGGCCAACGAGCCGGTCCACACCTACGCCCCCGGATCGCCCGAGCGTGCCCGGATCATCAGCGAACTCAACCGTCAGTCCAACGCCGGCCGGCGCGAACTACCGCACATCATCGGCGGCCGCCTTCATCTCGGACACGGCGAACAGATCGACGTCGTGCAGCCGCATGCCCACCACGAGGTGCTCGGTGTCCTCACCAACGCCACCCATGACGACGCCCGCGCAGCCGTCGATGCCGCGATGGACGCGAAGGACGACTGGGCGCACACGAGCTTCGACGACCGGGCCGCGGTGATCCTGCGCGCGGCCGAACTGCTGTCGGGGCCGTGGCGCGAGCGGGTCGCCGCCGCGACGATGCTCGGCCAGTCGAAGTCGGTGCAGCAGGCCGAGATCGACGCTCCCTGCGAACTCGCCGACTTCTGGCGGTTCAACGTGGCCTTCGCCCGCGAGATCCTCGCCGAACAGCCGGTGTCGTCCCCGGGTGTGTGGAACCGGCTCGATCATCGTCCGCTCGACGGGTTCGTCTGCGCGGTCACCCCGTTCAACTTCACCGCCATCGCCGCGAATCTGCCGACGGCGCCGATGCTGATGGGCAACACCGTGGTCTGGAAGCCCTCCCCCACACAGGCGTATTCGGCGCAGTACACGATGGCACTTCTCGAAGCGGCCGGCTTGCCTCCCGGGGTCATCAACCTCGTCCACGGCGACGGACGCGCCGTCTCGGATGTGGTTCTCGCCGACGAGAACCTGGCCGGGATCCACTTCACCGGCTCGACCAAGACCTTCCAGTACCTGTGGCGCGAGGTCGGCAACAACATCGACAAGTACCGCAACTATCCGCGGCTCGTCGGTGAGACCGGCGGCAAGGACTTCATCGTCGCGCACTCCTCGGCCGAACCGCACGCTCTCCGAACGGCTTTGATCCGCGGCGCGTTCGAATACCAGGGCCAGAAGTGTTCGGCCGCGTCCCGCGCCTACATCGCCCGGTCGGTGTGGGACAAGATGGGCAGCGACTTCCTCGGCGAGACGGCCGAACTCAGCTACGGCGACGTCCGCGACCTGTCGAACTTCGGTGGCGCCCTGATCGACCAGCGTGCGTTCGACAAGAACATCGCGGCGCTGCGGCGCGCCAAGTCGTCGCCGATGATGACTGTCGCCGTCGGCGGACAGGTCGACGACACGGTCGGATACTTCGTGCGCCCCACCGTGTTGCTGTCCGACGACCCGCGGGACGAGGCGTTCTCCACGGAGTACTTCGGCCCGATCCTGTCGGTCTACGTCTACGACGACGCCGACTACGAGACCGTCCTCGACCTCGTCGACACCACGGCGAAGTACGCGCTCACCGGCGCGGTCATGGCGACCGACGTCGCCGCGGTCGCCCTCGCATCGGACCGGCTCCGCAACACGGCCGGCAACTTCTACATCAACGACAAGCCGACCGGCGCGGTCGTCGGTCAGCAACCGTTCGGCGGCGGTCGGGCGTCGGGCACCAACGACAAGGCAGGCTCGAAGCAGAACCTGTTGCGCTGGACGTCGACCCGCACCATCAAGGAGACGTTCAACCCGCCGACGACGTCCCGGTACCCGCACATGAGCACCGACTTCACGGGGGTCACCAGTTGAGCACGCTCTTCGACGCCCTCCTGCGCCCGACGATCACCGCCGCGGCGCGCAGCGAACGGATCCAACAGACCTCGCAGCGCTGGTCGGTGACCGAGAAGGTCGTGCGCCGGTTCGTGCCCGGTGAAACGCTCGACGATGTCCTCGCCGCCATCAGGCATGAGCTCGACGACGGACTGGCCGTGACGATCGACTTCCTCGGCGAGGACACCACCGACGAGTCCCAGGCCGATGCCACCGTCGCCGCATATGTGTCTCTGCTGGAAGCGATGTCGGGCCTGGGTACGGCACCTCCCGGTGCTCTCGAGGTGTCGCTGAAACTCACTGCGCTGGGTCAGCGGCTCCCGGAACACGGCGCCAAGATCGCCGAGGAGAACGCCCGGACCATCGCCGCGGCAGCACGTTCCGTCGGGGCTCTGGTCACCATCGACGCCGAGGACCACACGACCGTCGACGAACGGCTGGCCATCGTGCGCTCGCTGCGACAGGACTTCCCCGATGTCGGGACCGTGCTGCAGGCGTATCTCCGACGCACCGAGGACGACTGTGCGGAGTTCGCCGAGTCGGGCGCCCGAATCCGGTTGTGCAAGGGCGCCTATGCCGAACCACCGTCGGTCGCCTACCCCGACCGTCGTCAGGTCGACGAGGCGTACCTACGGTGCCTGCGAATCCTGATGAAGGGCAACGGGTATCCGATGGTCGCCAGTCACGATCCGACGATGATCGAGGCGGCGTCGGTCCTGGCGGCGGAGTTCGATCGCGCCCCCGACAGCTGGGAACACCAGATGCTCTACGGCATCCGCACCGACGAGCAGCGTCGTCTCGTCGAGTCGGGGGCCCGCGTGCGCGTGTACATCCCGTACGGCACCGAGTGGTATGGCTACTTCGTCCGACGCCTCGCCGAGAAACCCGCCAACCTCGGGTTCTTCCTGCGGGCGCTGGTCGGGTAGCTGGTCACAGCGGCTGGACCCGCTTCACCTGGTCGGCCGCGCGGGATGCGTCGAGTTCGATGTCGGTGATGATCGTGGCGGGACCGAGGTGCAGGGTCCCCGACGTCAACGGCTGGGCGCGGAGGCCGCCGCGACCGATGAGCGCCTTGCGGACACCCTCCCCGGCGACGGTGTCCATCCACGAACACGGGTGCGCCGGACGTCCACCGCGGAAGCGGATCGGCCCGGAACCGGTGTCGAGCTCGAATTCTCGGCCGCGCAGCGGATCGAGTTCGACGCCGCGGACGACGACGTTGCGTCGGGCGAGCACGGGATCGACGTCGCCGGCGGCTGCCGTCCACGCCTCGATAGCCAGGAAGGTCACCGCGGCCTCGGTGTGGGCCTTCACGCCGAAGAAGCGGTCGCCGCGAATCCCCTTGTCGGCGACGATCTCCACCGAGTCGGGAGTGAGGGTCTCGACCTCGTCCGCGGGACCGTCCTTGGGCCGCCCGAAGTACGCGTGCTTCGGCGACACCACGAAGGTGAGGATCTCGCAGGGATACTCGAAGCCCATCAGTAACCGGCGAACGAGTCGGTGTGGATGCGCCACGGGCGCCGCTTGGTGGCAGCGTCGAGGTGCCGGATCGTCGACGACGTGCGTTCGACGAATGCCGGTGGACCCGACACGTAGTAGTGCGCACCGTCGATGTCCGTACCGACGAGCTCGGCCAGTCGGCCGGCATCGTCGACGCCGTCGGCGAGTTCGGGTGCGACGACCGTCATCACGCGCGCCCCCTTCGACCCTGCGTTCCCGAGCACGTCGCCGTAGACCGCCCGGCCCGGTTCGCGGAGTACATGCACCACGGTCAGGCCCGACAGATCGCCGGACAGCGAACGCATCATCGAGACGAACGGCGTGATCCCGACCCCCGACGCGAGGAGCACGACCCTGCCCCTGCCCGGGAACGCCCGCGGCAGGACGAAGTCGCCGCCGATCTCGTCGACCCAGACCCGCCGGGCACGGCCGTCGATGAGCGCGGCCTTGAACGACGACGGCTCCCCCGCGACTGTGAAACCGAACTCGACCGGTGCCTCCTTCGGCACGGACACGAACGAGAAGACCCGCCGCGAGCCGGTCCACACCGGCGCCGACCACCGCGGCACACTCACGCTCGACCACTGCCCCGCCCGGAACGACGGTGCGCCACCCGCGGGTTCGCCGGTGAGCGCATAGGTGCGGTCCGCCAACGGCGCCGTCTCGACGTCGAGCCGCACCCGGCGCGCGGTGCGCGTCGCCAGGCGCACGGCGAAGGCGTAGAGGCTGCCGACGAGCAACGCGACCTCCGGCACGAACGCCAGGGTGTACGAGTCGGTCACCTCGACCGTGTACTGGCAGTGCATCAGCACCCCGACCAGGGCCGCGTAGATCAGCCGATGCGGTTGTCGCGCGGGGGAGGTCAACGGTTCGGGCAGCATGATGGCCGCGACGAACAACATCGGGGACGACACGATCCACGTCGACAGATCCTGGCCGCCGCGAACCAGTTCGACCACCCCGATCGTCACCAGCGACGCGACGACGAACACCGCCACGAGGAGCCATTCGCGGATCAGGGTGACCACGGCCGCGCCGATGACGATCATCGGGATCAGCAGCGGCTCGGCCGCCACCCACCAGAACGGGAAACTCAGTCCCTCGACGCCGGCATAGGCCAACGCGTAACAGCCGACGGCGCCGGCGACGGCCGGGTTCAGGATCAGCCGACGCCGCCAGGCCAGAACGTATTTCGACGCCGCCGCGATCGCCGCCGCCGTCGCGACGGTCGCCATCGCGGTGTCCTCCGAACCGCCCGGCACCACGAAGAACAGGATGAGGCCGGTGATGAGCCAGGAGTCGGAGTTCGGCGGCACCCGCAAGACAGCAGCGAACAGATAGGTGGCCGCTCCGCTCACCCCGACCGCCACCAGCAGCCACACCGCGAGTTCGTCGGGCCCGTAACCGAAGTCGGCGTCGACCGCGGACACCACGAAGGCGGCTACCGCGAGCAGGACCAGCCCGCACAACACCGCCCGGTACGGGGTCAGGTGTCGCCGCGCGGCATCGAACGGCGCGAGGAGTCGCGGGAGGACCGCGGTCGATCCGGTCGAGACATCCGTTGTCACAGGAACAACTCCAATCCGGGGATCGCGGTGTGCTCGACACTGCCGTTGCGTCGGATGGTCACGTGATGGAAGCCCTCCGCGTGATGGTCGAAGTCGCCGCGTAGGAACGCGGCCGGGGTGAAGAACAGCGCGGTCGCCAACCCGTCGGCCTCCATCGCCGTCGGCGCGATCACCCACGTGGCCAGCACTTCCCATGCAGGCGAGGCGGTGCGCGGGTCGACGATGTGATGCCAGTCCGCCCACACCCGGCGGTTGCTCGCCGACGCGCAGATCGCGCCGGCGTCGAGCGTCACCACACCGATCGCCTTGGTCGGGTCCATCGGGTGTTCCAGCGCCACCCGCAGCGGACGGGCGCGGGGTGAGACGACCATGTCACCGCCGGCGTCGACGACGAAGTCGTCGGTGGCCTTCGCGACGATCTCCGCCACCCGGTCGGCCGCGAAACCCTTTCCCGCTGCGCCGACGTCGAGCAGTGCGGGTCGGCGCAGTTCCAGCGCGGCGTCGTGCCCGGTGATCACTTCGTCCCACGCCGGGACCGCGGACACCCGGTCGACGGGCCGCAGCGTGTAGTCCGCGTCGTACCCGGCATCGGCGAGGGTCTGCCCGACCAGCGGCGTGACCGCACCGCGGGTCAGCCGATACAGCCTGCGATACCAGTCGACCAGCGGCTGATCCGACTCCGCGATCGGATAGCGCCCGGCCGCCCGCGCCATCTCGGCGACCGTCGAGTCGTCGCGAAATCGGGACCACGCGAGGTCGATCCGGTCGATCTCGGCGCGCACCGCCTCGACGACATCGGCGGACAGCGGCGCCGGTGTCGTGACCGTCCACCGGGTGCCGATCGCGTCGAACATCCAGTCATGGACGGCTGCAGGCGGATTCACGCCGGGAGAGGTCACACCGGTCGGACTCAGTTGATGGCTTCCTGTTTGATCTTCTCGATCGCCTCGTTGAAACCGCCCGAGGTCAGCGACGAGCCGGAGACCTTGTCGACGTCGATGTCGTTGATGTTCTTGCCCACGACGACATCGGAGATCCCGCCGGCGAACTTGCCCTGGTACTCCACCGAGGGGCCCTTGGTCTGACTGGTGTCGACCGACACCGCGGTGATGACGTCGTTCGACAGCGTGACAGTGACGCCGACCTTCTGCGGTCCGCCGGGCGAGATGTATCCGCCCTCCGCGGTGTACTCGCCGTCCTTGTACTGCTCGCCCGCGGCGCCTTCGGCGACCGTCGCAGTGGAGGTCTCCGTGGTCGTCGTGCTGCCGGAGCCGGAGTCGTCGGAGGAACAGGCCCCGGCGACGAGGCCGACGGCGGCCATCGCCGCGACGACGCCTCCGGTGCGCATCAGAACCGACGAACGGCTTGAACCGGACAGCTCGAGATCAGACGGGACGGGACTCGAAGTGGAGGTCATCGGCCCATTGTCCCCGATCGCCCCGAGCGCCGCCGTTCTGGTCCGGTGGATACCGGCCGGTCAGCGACCGGCCGCAGCGACCCGAGCCTGGATGGCGTCGACGAACACGGTCCGGATGTCGGCGGCGTTCTCGGCGATGTAGGTGGTGCCGCCGGTCGCCTCGGCGATCTGCTTGAGCGCGTCGGAGTCCGCGTCGTCGGAGATGCCGATCGTCAGGACCAGCACGGGTCGCGCCGGGTCCTCGAGACGCTTCAGCTCGGCGAGCAGTTCGTCGAGACCGATGCTGTTCGGGTCCTCGTTCTGCCCATCGGTCATGATGATGACGCTGTTGGAGTAGTTCGGGTCGTAGGTGTCCTGGACCTTCTTGAACGCCGCGAGCGTGGTGTCGTAGAGGCCGGTGCCGCCACCGAGATCCGACAGTCCCTCCTCGACCGCCCTGCCGAGCGCGTCTCGGTGCGTGCCACTGCCCGAGCGCGCGTCGAGACGGCGGATGGGAGCCATCTCCTCCCAGTCCTGTCCGTTGCCGCCCTTGTCGACGCTGAAGGCCCAGCCGCCGACCATCGTGTTGTTCGGGAACAGCTTCAGACCGGTCTGCGATGCGTCGATGAGCAGCCCGGCACGGGTGGTGCCGCCGGCCGGGGTCGCCATCGAACCAGAGGTGTCCTGGACGACGAGCGTGCGGATCGGCACGCCGAGGACCTGCCACTGGCGCAGCGCCTTGTCGACCGACGTGGGATCGCGCAGCTGGAGTTCCTTCACCGACTCGCCGACCCCGTTGCCGTCGGCGTCGCGGTAACCGGCGTCGGTCAGCGCCTTGCGGCCCGCGTCGGAGTCGAGTGCCGACACGAGCGCGGCACCGGCCTCGTCGGCGACCTGCTGGCGCGCGGCGGATGCGGTGTTCACAAGGGGGTAGTCGAGCATGACGGTGCCCGCGGCCGGGATGGAGGATTTGAGCTTCGACCCCTGGTGGGTACGCATGAACAGCTCGTATTGCTGCTCGGTCGTCACGACCGGCACGCCCGAGGTGTTCGCCAGATTGAGTCGGGTGCCCTCGTTGTCGTTGGTCAGACGCGCATTGTTCTGCTGGATCGCCAGGACCGTCATGGCCTCGGTGAACTTCTCCTCCGGCAGTTCGCCGGCATCGACGGCCGCGAGCGCGCCGATGATCGGGGCGTCACCGGTGCTGGTGTCGACGGGGCTACCGGTCCGCAGGTCGGGGAGCTTCATGACCTCGACCCACGTGTCCAGTTCGGGGACGTTGTCGCCGGCGACGACGGTCGGGGTCGAGGCGATGGACGGTGCCACCAGATCCAGGTCGCGACGGACCTGCGTCGTGACGCGGCGGGCCTGCACCTGCGAGTCGGCGACCCAGAGGTCGGGGGCCGCGGCGCCCTGGGTCAGCAGACCGGGCACGTCGGCGCCGGCGGCGGTCTGGACGTCGTAGTCGTAGCAGGAGTCCGCGGAGGCCTGGCGTGCCACCTCGCGGAGGGGGCCGGTCATCGCGCCGTCGGAGGCGACGGCGACTCGGGTGCGGTCACCGCACCCGCCGGAACCGGCCTGCCAGATGATCACACCGGTGACCAGGGCGACGACCGCGATCAGGGCGATGATGGCCCACAGCCAACCCCCGCGGCGACCGCTGCCGGCCTCGCGGTGTTCGAAGCCGAAGTCGTCGTCGGACCGGCTCGCGCCGCTCGCAGGTCCCCCGCTGTTCTCCGCGCGGGTCCATTCGTTTCCGCCGCGATCGGCATCTGAGCTGTGACGCCCCATAGTTTTCCCGTTCCCCTCTTGTGCGGTGCTCGCACACCGCCTGACGCATCGCTGTCACCCCGCAGCCGCGTCGGCGCGGTGGCGGATGTGCCCCGCGCGACGTCACGCTCGGGTCAGCTGAAGACCTCTCGGAATTGCTGCAGCGACTTTCGTAGATCCCCCGCTACCGCCAGGGCCGCGGTCTTACCCACGGGCCCGATCAGCGGCAACCCACCCAGATCAACAGTGAAGGTTACTTCCGATCCGGTCGAAGTGGGAACGATGCCCAGATCGAGCTTGGCCTTCACGCCGCCTTTGCCGCTTCCCTTGAGACGCACGTGCGACACCGGATCGAACTTCTCGACGACCCAGTCGAAGCGGATCCGGGTGCCCTTCACGACGACGACCGAGGCGATCTTCGTGCCCTTGGCCAGATCCTCGGAGGCCGGGATCGGACTGCGCCAGGAGTCGTGGATCAGCAGCCACTCGTCGTACCGGGACAGGTCCGAGGCGGCCGCCCAGGTATCTTCCGGAGACAGTTCAACCTCGATGGAGTCACTCGTCTTCGCCATGGTCCCAGAGCCTAGTGTCCGCACCTCCGACTCTCCCGCGCCGGTCGCCGATCAGGCCCGGGCGCTGCTCGGTGCGCACCTGACCGGTCACGGCGTGACGATCCAGGTCACCGAGGTGGAGGCCTACGCCGGCCCCGACGATCCGGCCTCGCATGCGTACACGCGAACGGCACGGTCGGAGATCATGTACGGCCCGCCGGGCCGGCTGTACGTCTACCGCATCCACGGCCACCACTGCGCCAACATCGTGGTGCGGGGGACGGGACCCGCGGCGGCGGTCCTGCTGAGGGCCGGTGAGGTGGTCGACGGGGTCGAGCTGGCACGTGCCCGACGCGGGGCCGCGCGCTCGACGCCGGTGTCCGACGACCGGCTCGCCAGCGGTCCCGGGAACCTGTGCCGCGCCCTCGGCATCACGATGGCCGATCTCGGCACCGATCTGGCCGATCCGGACACGCCTGTGACTCTCGACACATCTCGGCGCGGACCACTCCCGGACCTGCCGGTGGCGGCCGGCCCGCGCGTCGGCGTTCGACGCGCGGCCGACCTGGCGTGGCGGTTCTTCTTCGACGGCCACCCGTCCGTGTCGGGGTATCGCCGGCACCCACGCGCGGGGGTCTGACCTACTACCTACTCCGGGTTCTGCGGGTTCCGGGGCTGCGGACTCTGCTGGCCCGGCAACGTCTCTCCGGGGTTGCTGGGCGGCGTCTGTCCCTGGGTGCCCTGTCCCTGGGTGCCCTGTCCCTGAGTGCCCTGCCCCGGCGCGCCGACGGCCTTGCGGACGGCGTCCTGGGCCTTGTCGACCTGACCCGAGTACTTGTTCTTGGTGACCTTGTCGATGGCGTCGCCGCCCTTGTCGATCAGGTTGGGGTTCTTCTGCAGCGTGGCCCTGGCCTTGTTGACGAGTCCCTTGAGATCCATGACGTCTCCTGTGTCGACGAGCCGGACTTCTTCCGGCAACTCGCGGCAGAGTCTAGTCGCCGGCACGGCGTCGTCACACGGTCGACGCCTCGCCCACCCTAACCGACTGTTCCGCGGGCGAACCGTGACTTGCGATCCACCGCGGCACGATCCGCGAAACCGCTTCCACGAACACGATTCCGACGGCCGCCGAGGTGAGCGCGACCGAGTTCATCGTCCAGTTCGACGAGTCGAGGTGGAAGAGGTCCTGGGTGAACGGCCAGGCGAAGATCAGCACGTAGGCACCGGCGGAGACGGCGAGCAGGAGAACCTTCCACCAGTTGTATGGCCGTGCGACCACGGCGAGCACGTAGACCGCGATCGCGATGAGCGTCATCAGCGACGCGGTGGCCGCCTGGGTCTGGGCCGGCGACAGGTCGACGGCGTCGCCACCGACCTCGACACCCGGTCCGCCGGGGTTGACGATCACATAGGTGACGAAGGTGCACAGGCCGACGATGATGCCGTTGGGTACCGCTTGCAGCAGGACGCGACGCACGAAGCCGCGGCGGGCCCGCTCGTTGTTGGGCGCCAGCGACAGCACGAAGGCGGGGATGCCGATGGTGAACCACGCCGAGATCGTCACGTGGATCGGCTGGAACGGGTAGCTCAGCGGATCCGAGTCGAACAGCCTGCCCAGCACGCCGCCGACGCCGACGAACAGCGCCAGCAGCACCGCGTACACCGTCTTGGTGAGGAACAGGTTGGAAACGCGTTCGATGTTGCCGATGACGCGACGGCCTTCGCCCACCACATACGGGAGGGTGGCGAACTTGTTGTCCAGCAACACGATCTGGGCCACCGACCGGGCAGCCGAACTCCCCGACCCCATCGCGACGCCGATGTCGGCGTCCTTGAGGGCGAGCACGTCGTTGACGCCGTCGCCGGTCATCGCGACGGTGTTGTCCCGCGACTGCAACGCCTTGACCATGGCGCGTTTCTGATCGGGACGGACGCGACCGAAGGTGACGCCCTGTTCGACGACGTCGGCCAGTTCGCCCTCCTCCTCGGGCAGCTTGCGGGCGTCGACGGAGGTGTCGGCCGAGCCGAGTCCGAGTGATTCGGCGACCGCCCCGACCGAGCGGGCGTTGTCGCCGGAGATCACCTTGACCGCGACGTGCTGCTGTTCGAAGTAGTCGATGGTGCCGCGGGCGTCGGGGCGGACCCGCTGTTCGAGCACGACGAGCCCGACCGGGATCACGGTGCCGGGGGCGACGGCGCCGTCGGCGGGTTCGGTGTCGACGGGGACGTCGGTGCGTGCGAGCAGCAGCACGCGCAGTCCGGTGGCGCCGATGTCGGAGGCCAGCTGGGCGGTCTCCCCCGCGGGGTCGAGCAGCACGTCGGGTGCGCCGATCAGCCAGTTGCCCACCTCGGCGCCGGCCTCGTCGGCGAACGAGATCCCACTCCACTTGGTGGCCGAGGTGAACGGCTTGATCGCGGTCACCGTCCACGACGGCGGGGTCGGATATGCCTCGGCAACGGCGATCATGCTCGCATTGGGGCGCGGATCGTGGGCGGCCAGCGCGGCGAGCACCTCACCGGCGAGCTCCGGCGAATCGTCGCCGACGACACGCAGTTCGGAGAGCCGCATGCCGTTCTCGGTGAGGGTGCCGGTCTTGTCGGCGCACACGACGTTCACGCGGGCCAGCCCCTCGATCGCGGGGAGCTCGTTGACGAGGCACTGCCGCTGACCGAGGCGCACGACGCCGACGGCGAAGGCGATCGAGGTCATCAGGACCAGCCCCTCGGGGACCATCGGCACCAGCGCGGCGACCATGCCCAGCAGCGCCTGCTTGAGCCCGTTCTCGCTGATGAACAGCTGGTTGACGATGGTCAGGATGCCGGCGGGGATCAGCAGCCAGGTGATGACCCGCAGGATCTGGTCGATGCCCGAGCGGAGCTCGGAGGAGACCAGGGTGAACTTCGAGGCCTCGGCCGCGAGCTGCGCGGCGTACGCATCGGCCCCGACCTTGGTCGCCCGGTAGGCGCCGCCACCGGCGACCACGAAGCTGCCGGACATGACCTGTGCGCCCGGGTCCTTGTCGATCGGATCGGCCTCACCGGTCAGCAGCGACTCGTCGACGTCGAGTGCGGTGGCCTCGATGACCTCGCCGTCGACGACGATCTGGTCGCCGGCGCCGATCTCGATGATGTCGTCGAGCACGACCTCGTCGGGCGCGACCTCCACGACCTCACCGTCGCGTCGGACCCGCGGCCGGGTCTGGCCGACGATGGCGAGTTTGTCGAGGGTGCGCTTGGCGCGGATCTCCTGGACGATGCCGATCGTCGAATTGGCGATGATCAGCAGACCGAACAGACCGTTGATGAGCGAACCGGTGAACGCGACGATGGCGAACAGGACGCCGAGGATCGCGTTGATGCGCGTGAAGACGTTGGCGCGCACGATGTCCGCGACGCTGCGGCCCGAGCGGTCGGGCATGGAGTTGACCTTGCCCTCGGCGACCCGTTGGGCCACCTCTGCCGCGCTGAGACCCGGCTCGATCGTCTCCGCCGTGGTGCTCACGCCGAAACCTCCCACCAACTCGGATGCGCCACACCGGTTCCGGTGCGGTGTTCGAGGTCGATCGAACCACCGGGCTGCGGGACGAGCACAGTCGGGTCGCCGTGGTGTGCGGCGGCCTGCAGCCGCGCGATCGGCTCACCCCAGGGATGGCGGGCGAGATTGAAGGTGCCCCAGTGGATCGGGATCATCACCGAATCGGCCCCGGACCCCGGCGACACCATCCGGTGCACCGACAGCGCTTCCTCGGGGTTCACGTGGATGTCGGGCCACATCACGTCGTAGGCGCCGACGGCGATGAGCGTCAGATCGAAGGGACCGAGCCTCGCTCCGAGATCCTCGAATCGGTCGGTGTGGCCGGTGTCGCCGGAGAAGAAGACGCGGTGGGTGTGACCGGCGATCGACCAGCTCCCCCATTGCGTGAGGTTGCGCGCCAGCCACCGTCCGGAGAAGTGGCGTGCCGGACCGCAGGTGAACCGCAGTTCGCCACCACTGGTGGCGACGACGATCTCGTCCCACCAATCCGCCTGCCGGATACGGTCTTCGGCGATCCCCCAGGCCATGAGATGTGCGGCGACGCCGATCGTCGTGACGAACACGGCGTCGGGCTGGGTCGCCGCGATCGTGGTGACCGTCTCCATGTCGAGGTGGTCGTAGTGGTCGTGGCTGATCACCACGACGTCGATCGCGGGCAGCTGACCTGCGGACAGCGGGGCCGCATGCATGCGCCCCGGGCCGACGAGCTGACTCGGCGAACAGCGCCGGCTCAGGACCGGGTCGGTGATGATGCGGGCGCCGTCGATGTCGACGACGGCGGTGGCGTGTCCGAGCCAGGTGACGGCGAGGGGCGACGGGGCGTCGAAGGTCGGGACGGTGACCATCACCGGCCGGCGGGGTCGGCCCGGGCGGCGGGCCATGTCGGCGAGCACCTGCCGGTCCGGGGTGATGGACCCCTCCGGCGGCTCGGGGTTGTCGAAGACCCCGTCTCGCAGGTGCGGGGACGTGCGGACGTGCGGCACGATCTCCTCGCGGGTGGCGCCGAGTGCACGTGCCGGGCCGAGACCACCGGCGGCGAGCCGTTCGGCCACCGCGTCGGCCATCATCACCCCGGCCGATGTCACCCGCCCGAGGACCCGCGAGGTCGCGTCGGGGCCGGTTCTTTCGGAGTTCGTGGTCACGTCCACACAGTAATCCGATCGAGTGGGGTTCGACGCGAAGCACGGCGGCGTCGGCTCGGAAGCCTCTCACGGCGACCGTCGAGTTGTGAGCAACGATAAACATCGGCACGTTTTTGGGTGATGAACCGCGCAAACGCCGACAACGGCACTGGTAGGCTGCGGCGAACATTGTCCACCGCACATGCGCAGGCGCATGTTGGCCAAGGGGTTGACCGTCGTGCCACGGATGTCCGTCGAACAGCGTCGAAGCGCGCTCATCGAGTCGGCCTACCGCGTGATAGCCGATCACGGTGTGGAAGGGGCCACCACCCGCCGAATCTGCGCTCACGCCGGGATGCCGCTCGCGAGTTTCCATTACGCGTTCGAGAGCCGCACCGCACTGTTGTGCGCGGTGATGGAGCAGGCGGTGCCCCACGACATCGAGCGCATGCTGCACACCGTGCTGCCGGCAGCAGAGTACGGCGACACCTTCACGCTCGAAGTGATCCGGGACAACATGGAGCGGCAGTTCCATGCGTTCTACGACCTGCTGAAGGCCGATCCCGGCCGGATGCAGGCGGGTATCGCACTGGGCATCTACGCGCACAATCACCCGGAGCTCCAGCAGGTCGGCCACGCCATGTACGGCGAGTTGTACCGGATCGCCACGGCCGGACTGCAGGCCATCACCGACCACGCCCCGGTGTCCTTCACCCGCCCGGTGGAGGAACTCGGCCCGTTCGTCATCGCCGCCACCAACGCGATCACGCTGACCTTCCTGAGCACCGGTGACGACAAGGTGATCAGCTCGATCATCACCGCGGTCTCCGACCAGCTCTTCACCTATGTCAGGCTCGACTGAGCATCCCACCCATGGGTCGTCGTCGATCGGGGAGTTCGACGACGGACTGTGGGTGAACGACCCCGAGCAGTACTGGGCGTCAATCGATTCCGCGGTACGCGAGGCCGGTCTGGACGCCCCGGTCCTCGCCCTCGACCGGACAGCGCTCGAGCACAACGCGGCCGACCTGTTGCGGCGCTCCGCGGGTGTCCCGATCCGGATCGCCAGCAAGTCCCTCCGGGTGCGTTCGGTGATCGCCGACCTCGCCGGACGTCGCGGCTTCCACGGTGTACTCGCCTACGATCTCGCCGAAGCACACTGGCTGGCGACGACCTCCGACATCGGCGACATCCTCATCGGTTATCCGAGCGTCCGCCGGGAAGCACTGGCGGCCTTCGTCTCCGACGAGGCGGCGACGAGTCGGGTGAGCCTGCTCGTCGACTCGGTCGACCAGCTCGACATCATCGACGCCGTCGCCCCACCCACCGCACGACGACCGATCCGCGTGGCCATCGACCTCGACGCGTCGTACCGGCTCCTCGGCGGTCGGGTCCACATCGGCGTCCGCCGATCCCCGGTCCATTCGCGACGCGACGTGCTCGCCCTCGCCCGGACCATCGTCGCGCGGAACGGTTTCGACCTGGTCGGGGTGATGTCGTACGAGGCGCAGGTCGCCGGCGTCGCCGACGCGGTACCCGGGAAGGCCGTCGTCAACCGGGCGGTCGGGATGATGCAGCGCCGGTCGATGGCCGAGCTGCGTCGCCGGCGCGGGAAGATCATCGGCGAGCTGCGGCAGATCGCCGACCTGGAATTCGTCAACGGCGGCGGCACCGGCTCCCTGGAGGAGACCGCCCGCGACCGGTCCGTCACCGACATCGCCGCGGGCAGCGGCCTTTTCGGCGGCCACCTGTTCGACGGGTACGCCCGGTTCCGCCCGGCACCGGCGCTGTCGTTCGGACTCGACGTCGTCCGTCGCCCCGGCCGCGGCATCGTCACCTGCGCCGGAGGCGGCTGGATCGCTTCCGGACCACCCGCACCGGATCGCCTCCCGAAGCCGGTGTGGCCGAGCGGACTCGAGTTCGTCGGCACCGAGGCCGCCGGCGAGGTGCAGACCCCGCTGCGCGGCGAGGCTGCGCACGGTATCGCGATCGGTGATCGAGTATGGTTCCGGCACACCAAGTCCGGCGAGGTCTGCGAACGTGCCCGGCACGTCGCGATCATCGACCGCGACGACGCCGGTCACGCGGTGGTCGGTGAGGTCGTGCCGACCTACCGAGGCGAAGGGAAATGTTTTCTGTGAGCGGGACGTCGACTGCCGCCGGGCACAGCTGGCGCAACTGGGGCGGCACCGCGTCGTGCACACCGAGCCGCGTGCTTCGCCCGACGAGTGTGGGCGCCATCGCCGACATCGTGCGGGAGACCGCGGAGCGGGGCGGAACGGTCAAGACCGTCGGTGCCGGACACAGCTTCTCCCCCATCGCCGTCGCCGACGACGTCCAGCTCGATCTGTCCGGTCTGCGTGGTCTGGCCGGCGCCGACGGTCACCGGGTGACGCTGCACGCGGGCACCCACCTGCACGAGATCCCCGCGCTGCTGGCACCGCGGGGGCTCGCGATGGCCAACCTCGGCGACGTCGACCGGCAGACCATCGCGGGGGCGACCTCCACCGGAACCCACGGCACCGGACTGGCTTTCGGCGGTATCAGCACGCAGATCGCGGGTGTCACCCTCGTGAACGGCAAGGGGGAGATCGTGACCATCGGTCCCGACGACCCCGAACTCGGCGCTGCCGCACTGGGCCTCGGCGCCCTCGGGGTTCTCGTCGAGATCACGCTCGACTGCGTCGACAACTTCCGGCTCCATGCCGTCGAGGGTCCGGCCTCCGCCGACGATGCGATCGCCGGTTTCCTCGACCGTGTCGCCTCGTCCGACCACCACGAGTTCTACATCTTCCCGCACACCAATTGCGCACTCGTGAAGACCAACACGCGACTCGGAACGGATGCACCGATCACGGGACCGTCGCGGTTCCGCCGGTACGTCGACGACGAACTGTTGAGCAACAAGGTCTTCCGCGCGCTGTGCGAGGTCGGGGTCCGCGCGCCGCGTCTGATCCCCGCCATCAACTCGGTGGCCGGGCGCAGCCTGTCGTCCCGCGAACTCACCGACACGTCGACCAAGATCTTCGTCTCCGACCGTGATGTGCGCTTCCGCGAGATGGAGTATGCGATCCCCCTCGAGGACGTCCCGGCGGCGCTGAGCGAGATCCGCGCACTGCTGGACCGCCGCAAGTACCGGGTCAGCTTCCCCATCGAGGTACGTGCCGCCGCGGCAGACGACCTGATGCTCTCCACCGCCGCCGGACGCCGCAGCGGCTACATCGCCGTCCACCGCTACCACCGCGACGACCCGGCCGACTCCGCCGCGTACTTCGCCGACGTCGAGGCGATCCTCACCGGTTTCGGCGGACGCCCCCACTGGGGCAAGATGCACACCCGCGACGCGGAGTACCTGCGCAGCGTCTACCCGCGCTTCGACGAGTTCCGTGCGGTGCGCGACCGGTTCGACCCGTCGCGCGTGTTCGCGAACGACTACCTGCGGCGGGTGCTGGGCGACTAGCAAGCGCGTCCCCACAGGTGTCGCCACCAGCCCATCTGGCCCGGCCGGTCGGCATCTGGTCAACTGGAGTGCATGCGCGACATCCTGCCCGACCTGCTCGCCGCCCTCGGCGGCGCCGACGCGCGTCCCGTGGCGCTGTGCCGGGTCATCTCGACATCCGGGTCGGCACCGCGCGAGGTCGGGGCATCGATGGTCGTCACGCAGGACGACACCGTCATCGGCTCGGTCTCCGGCGGGTGCGTCGAGTCGGCCCTGGTCCACACCGCGCAGCAGGTGCTCGAGGACGGGCTCGCGGTCGTCGAGCAGTTCGGCATCGAGGACCCTCGTGATCCCGCGCCCGGCCTCACCTGCGGAGGCCAGATCGACGTCGTCGTCGAACGGATCGAACCCACGCCGGAACGACTGGGTCAGCTCCGACGCCTCGCGGACGCACTCGCGGCCGACGAACCGATCGCCGTCGCCACGACGCTGAACGCCCACCCGGACTGGTATGTCGCGACCGACACCTCCCGGCCGCCGTGGCGTCGTCTCGATCACGACGTCGCCGACATGCTCGAGACCGGTCGCACCGGCGTGATCGGCGTCGACGACTGCGAGGCCACCGATCCCGCCGCGCCGACCGAGGACCGGCCGCGCACCTTCGTGCAGACCTTCGCCCCGCCGGCACGGCTGATCCTGGTGGGCGCCAATGACTTCGTGCGCGCCCTCGCTTCACTGGGTTCGACGCTCGGGATGCGCGCCACCGTCGTCGACGCGCGGCCCGTGTTCGCGACGCCGGAACGCTTCCCCGACGCCGACGAGGTGATCGTCGGCTGGCCCGATCGCTATCTCGCCGAACAGATCCGGGACCGGCAGATCCGCTCGACCACGGCGCTGTGCGTGATGACCCACGACACCAAGTTCGACGTGCCGACGCTCCGCACCGCCCTGCAGTCACCGACGTTCGGTTTCATCGGCGCACTCGGTTCACGCCGGACCGCGGCGGATCGCGACGAACGCCTCCGCGCGGAGGGCGTCGACGAGACACATCTGTCGCGTCTGCGTTCACCCCTGGGACTCGATCTCGGCGGTCACACACCGGCCGAGGTGGCCGTTGCGATCGCGGCGCAGCTCATCGCGGAACGCCATGGGGCCCAGGCAGAACCGCTGCACCAGGGCACCGGGCCCATCCACCGGCGCTGAACCGGCCGAGCGTGCGGGTCAGTGCCCGACGAACTTCGGCGGCCGCTTCTCGTTGCGTGCGGCACGACCCTCGGCCATGTCGTCGCTCTGCCAGGCACGCACCATCGCGGCGACCCGGTCCTCGGGTGCCGTGTCGCGGGCGCCGTCGCCGTTGAGGACCAGTTTGTAGTGCTGCAGGGTGAGCGGCGCGAGGTCGGCGATGGTGGCCGCCCAGTGCTGGGCGTCGGCGAGATCGCCGATGCGGTTGGCGAATCCGAGGGTGTGGGCACGGTCGGCGTTCAGCGGGTCACACCCGATGAGCATGCCGCGAGCCTGTCCGGCACCGACCAGCGAGACGAGCCGACGGATGGTCCACTCGTCCACGGCGACACCGATTCTTGCGGCGGGGATGGCGGCGATCGCATCGGGTGCCATCACGCGGAGGTCGGCGGCCATGGCCAGCTGGAGTCCACCTCCGATGGCGGAACCGTTGAGAGCGGCGATGACCGGGACCGGCGTCGACTCGATGCGGTGCAGCGTCGACACCAGCTTGTCGAGGAAGCCCGGGTCGTAGACCGGCCCGGACAGGTCGGCGCCCGCGCTGAACACCGGTCCGCGTCCCGTGACCACGATGGCCCGGGCACCCGCCGAGGTCGCGGCACCGAAGGCGTCGGCCAGCCCGCTCAGCATCTCCTCGTTGAGGGCGTTGCGCTTGTCGACCCGGTCGAGCTCGATGGTGACAACGGCGCCGTCGGTGGTGGAGTGGATCATAGGGGCCAAGCCTACCGATGACACTGCGGGGCCGAGTCGTGACAGGGTGGTGAGGTGCCGAACACCACGCCGCGCAGCACCGTCCCGAGCAGCGCCCTCCAGATCGGCGCGCCCGGCTCGGACACGGTCGACGTCGAGGCCCACTCGGACGTTCTGGTCATCGGCGGCGGACAGGCAGCACTGTCGTCGGCCTACTTCCTGCACCGCTTCGGCCTCGGTGACCGGTATCAGATGCTCGACCATGCGCCCGGCCCCGGCGGCGCCTGGCAGTTCCGCTGGCCGACGCTGACCCTAGCCACCGCCAACCGGGTGCACGACCTGCCCGGATGGGGGATCGTCGAGGCGCTCGGCCTCGACTGTGACCAACTGCCCGCGGCCACCGCGGTCCCCGAGTACTTCGGCCGCTACGAGGCGAAGTTCGGCCTGAACGTCCGTCGGCCGGTGCACGTTCGGGCGGTCCGTCGGGACGGCGAGGGATTCCGTGTCGACCTGGCCGACGGCCGCACCCTCACCACGAACGTCATAATCAACGCCACCGGCACGTGGGACCGGCCGTTCATCCCGCACATCCCCGGCGCCGCCGACTTCCGAGGACGCCAGCTGCACACGCACGACTACACGTCACCGGCGGAGTTCGCCGGCAAGCGGGTCCTCGTGGTGGGTGCCGGGATCTCGGCGATCCAGCTGCTCATCGAGATCGCCCGCGAAGCACCCGGCGTCGAGACGTTCTGGTGCTCGCGGCGCGAACCGGTCTTCAGCACCGAACCGTTCACGCCCGAACAGGGACGAGAGGCCGTCGCACGCGTCGAGCGCCGTGTCCGCGCGGGACTGCCCCCGACGTCGGTCGTCTCCGTGACCGGCCTCGCCCTGACTCCCGCGATCGCCGCCGCCCAGCGCGACGGCATCCTGTCGTGGCGCCCGATGTTCACCCGCATCACCGAGACCGGCGTCTGTTGGGACTGCGGCCCCGCGGGAGGCGAGCATCTCGACCTGGACGTCATCTTCTGGAACACCGGCTTCCGCAGTTCGCTCGATCATCTGGCCCCGCTGCGGCTGCGCGCACCGGGTGGCGGCATCACCATGACCGGCCGTCTCGCGACGGTCGTCGAGGCCGATCCGCGTGTCCAGCTGATCGGGTACGGCCCGTCGGCGTCGACGATCGGGGCCAACCGAGCCGGCCGCGAAGCCGCGAGAGTGGCCGCTGACCTGCTCGAAGTCGCCTCGCGCTGATCGTTCAGCGCCACGACGGCGCTACCGTCGTCGTTATTGGGGATTGACAGATTGTTGTGTTTTCCCAACACTTGATGGCGTGAGTCCAATACGCCGTGGGGAAAAGCTTCCCATCTACAACCGCATCGGCGTCCTGCGTGCGGAACGGCAGATGTCGCGGGCCGAGCTCGCGACACTCGTCGGCATCAACGTCCAGTCCGTCGGTGCCCTCGAGCGGGGCGACAACTATCCCAGCCTCGACCTCGCCTTCCGCATCTGCGACGTCTTCGACCTTCCTGTCGAAGCCGTGTTCAGCCGAACGCCGTTCGGTGCCATGTCGGCCGAGCTCTACCGGCGTGACACGCGCTCGGCCCCGAGCGGCTCACCCACCAACGACACCGGAGGTGATCGATGAACGACCCCAACTCGGCGTTCCCCGAGGCGGCGAAACCCGAGATCTGGCGCCGTTACGAGAACTGGCGGGGGCGCCGGCACGAAGAGTTCAACGCCAAGCACGCCCATCGTCTGACCACCTGGCGTAACCAGCGCGCATATCGGCGACTGGTGATCACGCTGCTGTGCGCACTGGTCTTCGTCATCGCCAGCTCCTTCCTGGCCTTCCGGTCGTCGGGATGGTTCCTGCTGCCCTTCGGCATCGGCCTGGTCTCGGTCATCACCATTCAGATCGCGCTGCGTATCGTCACCGGCTCCATCGCCGACGCACCGGTGTCCGCCCTCGACGAGATCCAGCTGGCCCAACGCAATTCGGCGCGATCCTTCGGCTTCTTCGTGCTCTACGCCGTCATGTTCATCCCGTACTTCGTCCTCGTCGGGATCAGCATGCGCGACGAGGTGCCCGGCCAGTGGGTCTACGGAAGCGCCATCCTGCTGATCTCCCTGGTCCTCACCGCGATCTGCCTGCCCAACATGCTCATCGCCTGGTGGATGGCCGATCCCGACCCGGAAGACCTGATCGAACCCCGACAGACACCCTCCGACACCGCCACCGGCGGAAGGGAACGTGACTCATGAACGCACCACTCATCGTCGACGGACTACACAAACGCTACGGGGATCTGGTCGCCCTGCGCGACATGACCTTTCACGTCGAACCCGGCGAGATCTTCGGTTTCGTGGGCAGCAACGGCGCCGGCAAGTCGACCACCATGCGCATCATCCTCGGAGTTCTCTCCGCCGACGCCGGCGAGGTCCGGCTCGGGAATCGCCCCATCGACCTCGACCTCCGTCGTCGTATCGGGTACATGCCCGAGGAACGCGGCCTCTACCCGAAGATGAAGGTCGGCGAACAGCTCACCTTCCTCGCGAAACTCCACGGCATGGACACCGCGGAGGCCGAGGAGTCGGTGGAACGATGGACCGAACGCCTCGGCGTCGGCAGCCGGTACGACGACAACGTCGCCGACCTCAGCCTCGGCAACCAGCAGCGCGTCCAACTCGCTGCCGCGCTCGTCCACGACCCCCAGGTGCTGGTGCTCGACGAGCCGTTCTCCGGCCTCGACCCGGTCGCCGTCGACGTCATGAGCGATGTGCTCAAAGAAAAGGCCGCGGAGGGTATCCCGGTCATCTTCTCCTCGCATCAGCTCGATCTGGTGCAACGACTGTGCGACCGAGTCGGCATCGTCGTGCGCGGCGAGATGCGTGCCCTGGGCACGGTCGAAGCTCTGCGTTCCCGCGACGGCATCACCCTCGAAGTCACCGGCCCCCGTGCCGACGTCGCCTGGGCCGACGCACTACCCGGTGTCCGCGAGGCCGCCTACGGCGAGACCACCCGACTCCTCGTCGACCCGGATGTGGTCGATGACCAGCAGATCCTGGCGGCAGCACTCGACCACGGTCCGGTCCACCGCTTCACGACGTCCACCCCGTCCCTCACCGACATGTTCCGAGAGGTCGTTTCGGCATGACCACACTGCACCACAGCCCCACCACGACACCGAACCCATCAGCCAAGGCCTCGGCCGCGCAGGCCATCCGGCTCGTCGCCGAACGCGAGATCACCACGCGGGCCAAGACCCGCTCGTTCGTCGTCAGCACCGCCCTGCTGATGGTCGTGATCATCGTCGGCGCCATCCTCATCAACCTGTTCGCCGGCGGTGAGGACGTCGAGAAGCTCGCGGTGGTCGGCCAACCGGCAGCGATCACCGAATCGATCGTCGCGGTCGGCGACTCCGCCGGTACGTCCATCGCGACCGAGCCCGTGGACACCGTCGAGCAGGCCCGTACCAAGGTCTCCGACGGTGATGTCGCGGCGGCCCTCGTGCCAGGTGAGGCCCCCGGGTCGTACGTGATCCTGAGCAAGGACGGCGCCGACCCCGCTGTCGAGGGCCCCATTCGGACCGCGGTCTCCCAGGCGGGCCTCGCCGACGCACTCGCAGCTCGCGGCGTCGATGCGGCGTCGCTCCCCGCGGTGGACATCTCGGTGACGCAGCTCGACCCGGCGCGCCCGGATGAGGGAGAACGGCTTGTCATCGCCTTGGTCGGCGTCATCCTGCTGATCACGGCGATCATGATGGGCGGCACGATGGTGGCCGTCGGCGTCGTCGAGGAGAAGACCTCCCGGGTCGTCGAACTGCTGCTTGCAACGATCAAGCCGCTGAACCTGCTGTGGGGCAAGATCATCGGCATCGGTGCGGTCGCGCTCACTCAAGTCGTGTTGCTCGGTGCGACAGCACTGATCGCCGGCACCGCAACCGGAATCCTCACGCTGCCTGGAGCCGCGGTCGGCATGTTCGCGGCCGTCATCGCCTGGTTCGTGCTCGGTTTCCTGTTCTTCGCGTCCCTCTACGCTGCGACCGGCGCGATCGTGTCCCGCCAGGAGGAACTGAGCTCGGCATCGTTCCCGTTGACCGTTCTCGCGATGGGCGTGATGTACGCCGGCATCTTCGGTGTGCAGGCGCTCGACTCGACCCTCATCAAGACCCTCAGCTGGATTCCACCGTTCAGCGCGGCGCTCATGCCGATGCGGATCGCCAGCGGCGACACCAACACCCTCCAGATCGTGCTCACGTTTGTGCTCATGGCGGCTGTCTGCGCTCTCGCCACCTGGGTTGCAGCACGCATTTACCAGCGCTCGATCCTCCGTACCGGTTCCCGCCTCGGCTGGGGTGAGGTGCTCAAGCTCGCTCGCTGACAAAAACGACGAATGCCCCGCGACCAGGAGGTCGCGGGGCGTTTTCATTATCTGTGGTGGGCCGGCCGGCTCGGATTTCGTAGAAGGTATGCGCGCTATAAGCGCAGTTTTTTCTACATCCTCGCCGGCCGGGGGGTTCGGTGGAATGCATTGTGGCCCTACACGAACTGATGTCGTGTAGGGCCACAATGGGATGTTGTGTTCGGCGGTGTCCTACTCTCCCACACTGATTAAGGTGCAGTACCATTGGCGCTGGAGGGCTTAGCTTCCGGGTTCGGAATGGGGCCGGGCGTTTCCCCTCCGCTATGGCCGCCGTAACTCTATAAA
>NZ_JAJQJP010000036.1:0-44585 GCF_021245825.1 Gordonia metallireducens
GAGTTCGTCGGCAGCGTCTGTTGGTCTGGGCTCCCATGGTCGACCCGCGTGGGAGGGATTCGCATGTCGTTACGCACCCGCATCACCCCAACACTTTCCACTGCGCCTACGACAATGGCCCAGAACGACGAAAGCGACTCGCTCGAAAGCGAATCGCCTGGTCACGATGGTGCCCCCACCAGGGCTCGAACCTGGGACCTGCGGATTAAAAGTCCGTAGCTCTACCAACTGAGCTATAGGGGCGTATGCCCCAGGCGAGCCGGGGCGTCGATGAGTTTACAGCTTGCCGGGACGGGGTGAACGAGGGCCTGTGGGTGTGTCGAGCCGGCCGCGGGGACTGTGTCCGGTGGGGCTGTGAGGGCACTTGGTTTCAAGGCTTGTTGCGAGGCCTTCGTGGCTCGTCGCTATCACTCCTCGCACCTCAGGCGGCGGGGGGGCGGCTTCGCGCCTCCAGCAGCGAGGGGGTGCACGTCAGGCAGCGAGGGTGCGTAAATCGCCGTTTTATAGCTCTGACCAGCCGATTTGTGTTGCGCGCAAAACCTGTCATAAGCTATGCGAGCTCCCAGCGGAGAAGCGAGACCGGCCCCCTTCGTCTAGCGGCCTAGGACGCCGCCCTTTCAAGGCGGTAGCGCGGGTTCGAATCCCGTAGGGGGTACGCCTGTGCGGCACTCGGAAACGAGAGTCGGACAGAACAATTAAACAAGGCCCTGTGGCGCAGTTGGTTAGCGCGCCGCCCTGTCACGGCGGAGGTCGCGGGTTCGAGTCCCGTCAGGGTCGCCAAAGATGACCGGCGCATTCGGTTCTACCGGATGCGCCGGTCGTCTTAGGGCCAGGTAGCTCAGTTGGTACGAGCGTCCGCCTGAAAAGCGGAAGGTCGTCGGTTCGATCCCGACTCTGGCCACCACGAAAACCTCCCGGTTGCTCCGGGAGGTTTTTCTGGTTTCCGGGGTCGGATCGAGCCGCGCCGGTCACGGTTCGTCGGGGACCGCCGGACCGGTGATCTCCACCACGCGGGCATCCAGGGCATCGGCCACCGCGTCGAGCTCGCCGTCGAACAGATCCGCGTAGGTGTGGGCGGTCACCGTGATCGAGGCATGGCCCATCGCCACCTGCAGCAGCCGCAGATCGGCGCCGGCGGCGCGGGCCAGACTCGCATAGGTGTGGCGCAGATCGTGCACCCGCAGCGCCGGATAGCCCAGCGCGGTGACCTGCTCCCGCCACCGCACCGCCCGCACCCAATTCTCCCGGCTCAACCGCGCCCCGCGCGGCGAGGTGACCGCCGGCGCGGTGCGGGCCCGGCCGTCGATACGGGCGGCCAGCACCGCGACCAGCGACCGGGGGAGCGGCACGCTGCGGATTCCGGCCCGGCTCTTGGGTTTACCGGTCACGAGCGTGCCGCCGACCTGGGTCATCGAGCGACGCACGGAGATCCGCCTGCGGATCAGGTCGACGTCGGCCACGCTCAGCCCGGTGAGCTCACCCCAGCGCAGCCCGGTGTAGGCGAGGATGCGCACGATGTCGCCTTGGGCGCCGCAGCGGGTCGCCAGCTCGTCGACCTCGGCGTGGGTGAGGTAGAGGTGTTCGGCCAGATCTAGCGGCGGGAACACGGTCCGTTCGGCCGGGTTCTTCATCAGCAGACCCTCGAGCACCGCATGCGCCAGGATCATCCGCAGCAGCGAATGCCGCCACCGCTTGGTCCGCGGTGAACAGTCCATCTCGTTCACCCACATCTGGATGGACTCCCGGTCGACCCGGGTCACCGGCCAGGTCCCGAACGCCGGTGCCACGTGCAGCCGCCAGTTGTCGGTGAACCCGCGTCGCACCTTCGGCGTCACATCCTGGCGGGTGGCCAGCCACGACGCATAGACCGACGCCACGGTGACCGCGTCGCCGCGCCGCGGATCGAACACCACACCCCGGTTGCGGGACGCGACCGCCTCCGCCTCGAACGCCCGGGCCTCGCGCAGCGTGCCGAACGCCTTGCTGCGGGTGCGGCCGTCGGGGAGACGCCAGCTCACCCGCCAGCGGGCGGCACCCGAGGCCGTCCGGTACTTGGTGATGCTCATGGGCGTCGGCGCGGCGGCCGCATCCCGCGCACGGCGGGGCAGCGGCGGCACGGCAGCTCTGCGGCGATGATGATTCCTCCTGCACGACGGGGGTCGGTCGGAGATGAGACGCACGCGAAGTGCCGCCGGTTCCCCTCGGTGGGGCTCCCGCCGGAGATCTCTGCCGCCAGCGCTTGCGAACTGCCACCGGACCAGCCAAGATCAACTGAATACAATTCTGTATGTAGTAGGAATCGACGGACCGGACGGGGACTTTCGTGGTGCAGGTGGCGATGGGCATGCCGTCCATCCGGACGGGAACGGCCGACGTCTCCGACCGGCCGCTGGTCGGCACCCTCGTCGACCGGTTCGGCCGGGTCGCGCGGGACCTGCGGGTGTCGATCACCGAGAAGTGTTCGCTGCGGTGCACCTACTGCATGCCCGCCGAGGGTCTGCCGGCCATTCCGCGTGACCGGCTCCTCGACGCCGGCGAACTCGTCCGCCTGGTGGGGATCGCGGTGAACAAGCTCGGCGTGCAGGAGGTGCGGTTCACCGGCGGCGAACCGCTGATGCGCCGCGACCTCGAGGACATCATCCGCGGCTGCGTGCACGTCGCACCGCATGTGCCGCTGGCCATCACGAGCAACGCCGTCGGACTGGAACACCGCGCGCAGGGTCTGGCGCTGGCCGGCCTCACCCGCATCAACATCTCCCTCGACACCGTCGACCGGGACCATTTCGCGGCCCTGACGCGCCGTGACCGCCTCGATTCGGTGCTCGCGGGCATCCGGGCCGCCAAAACGTTCATCGGGCGCGTGAAGGTCAATGCGGTCCTCATGCCCGACACCCTCGACGGGGCCGCGGATATCCTGCAGTGGTGCCTCGACGAGGGCGTCGAACTGCGGTTCATCGAACAGATGCCCCTCGACGCCGACCAGACGTGGACCCGCGACCAGATGGTGTCGGCGCAGGAGCTGCTCGACGTCCTCGGCACGCGGTTCACACTGACCCCGACCGGTCGGGAAGACCCGTCCGCGCCGGCCGAACGGTGGCTCGTCGACGGCGGCCCCGCGACGGTGGGCATCATCGCCTCGGTCACCCGGTCGTTCTGCTCGGACTGCGACCGCACCCGGCTCACCGCCGAGGGCACCGTCCGGTCGTGTCTGTTCAGCGACGACGAGACCGACCTGCGGGCGGCGTTGCGCGGCAACGCCACCGACGACGACATCGCCGACCTGTGGCGTGGCGCCATGTGGAACAAATGGGCCGGACACGGAGTCGCAGCAGCGGACTTCGTTCCCCCGCAACGGAGTATGGGAGCTATCGGTGGCTGACGGCACGAAAGCGGTTGAGGTGCGCTACTTCGCAGCGGCGGAGGCGGTCACCGGGATCCGGTCGGAGGTCGTCCACCTGACCGCCCGCGCCGATCTCCGCGAACTGCGCACCGTGCTCGTCGACCGGCACGGCCCCGACCTGGGTCGCATCCTCGCGGTGGCGGGTTACCTGCTCGGCCCCGCCGCCGACGGCCGGGGCGACGGCGAGTTCACCCGCGAGCTGTCGACGAAGGTCGGCGCCCGCGTCGACGTGATGCCCCCGTTCACCGGGGGTTAGACACGCCAGCGGGACAGGCACACCCGTAGAACTGACGCCCGGGGGACAGCACCACACGCGACGGCCGATTATGCCGGGAACAGGCAAACCCGAGATGATTACTGCCCCAACCTGATACACCCGAGAATGGATTCTGCCCCCGGGGACAGACACACCCGGGGGCAGAAGGTTCATGAGCCGGCCCAGCCGGCGGTGGGTAAAACCGGCTCAGCCGGGGGTGAGCGCGGGCACCACGGACCGGTGGATCGGTCCGTCGACGCGGCCGAGCGGGCTGCCGGTGCCGCCGCGGCGCTGGGCGATGATCTCGGCCAGGATCGAGATCGCGGTCTCCTCCGGGGTCACCGCACCCAGGTCCAGGCCGATGGGGGAGGACAGGCGGGCGAGCTCGTCGTCGGTGACCCCGGCGGCGCGCAGCCGCGCGAGACGATCGTGGTGGGTGCGGCGGCTGCCCATCGCACCGACATAACCGGCGCCGGAACGCAGCGCGACCGTCAGCGCCGGCACGTCGAACTTGGGGTCGTGGGTGAGCACGCAGATCAGCGTCGACGCCGAGATGGGTTGTGATTCCAGGTATGTGTGCGGCCACATGGTGACGACCTCGTCGGCCTCGGGGAACCGTTCGGGGGTCGCGAACACCGGCCGGGCGTCGCACAGGGTGACCCGGTAGCCCAGCGCCTTGGCCGACCGGATGAGGGCGCGGGAGAAGTCGACGGCGCCGAACACCATCAGGTGCGGCGGCTGCGCGGTCGACGAGATCAGCACGCTCAGATCGGATTCGAGGCAGTTGCCGGTGACGCCCATGTCGACCGTGACCGCCGACCCGGCCTCGAGATGCCGGCGGGCCTGCTTGATGACCTCCGCGTCGAGAAGGGGATTGACGAGGGTGCCGGCGACCTGGTCGCCGACGGTCACGATGGTGCGGCCCTGGAGCTCACCCGCCGAGACGATGGTGGCCACGGAGACCGGCACGGTCTCGGGCAGCGGGTCGGCGATGGCCGACAGGCCCGGCAGATCGGCGCGACCGGCCGGGTGGACGAGAACCCGCATCGAGCCGCCGCACATCAAGCCGATGGAGCCGGCCTCGTCGTCGTCGATGGCGTAGGTGCGGATCACCGGCACCCGGGTGTCGAGGACGTCCAGGGCCTCGTGGAAGATGTCGCTTTCGACGCAGCCGCCGGAAATGCTTCCGGCGACTGCGCCGTCGCGGGAGACGGCCATGATGCTGCCGACGGGGAGCGGTATCGATCCCTGCGAGGAGATGACGGTGGCGATCGCGCAGTCGATGTCTGCGTCATGCCACCGGCTGATCGTCCCCAATACGTCGCGCATCATGGCCGAATCCCCTATCCGCGCTTGGTGAGACGGCCGAGGAGGAAGCCGAGGCCCAGGGTGACGAGCACCGCGGCGGCGACCTTGATGACCTTGTCGCGGTCGGGGCCCAGGACGCTGACGAGGTCCAGCGGCTCGGCCTCGGCCGGCTTGGCGACGGTCTTCGGCGCCGCCGCGGCCGCAGCCGGGGCCGCAGTGGCCGAAGCAGCAGCCGGAGCGGCGGTCTCCTCGGCCGGGGCCGGCTCGTCGAACTGGGTGGCCAGGTTCTTGGCGAACTGGCCGACGATCTTGCCGCCGATGTCCTCCAGGGCGCCGCGACCGAACTGGGCCGGGCGGCCGGTGATCGCGAGGTCGGTCTCGACGAGAGCGTCGGTGTTGGAGCCGTTCTCGGTCAGGGTGAGGGTGACGGTGGCGTTGACCGTGCCCGCGCCGCGGTTCTCCTTGCCGGTGCCCTCGATGACCAGGCGGTGCTTCTCGTCGTCGCGTTCGACGAAGCGGCCCTTCATCTTGTAGCTCATCTGGATGGCGCCGACCTTGACCTTCACCCGACCGGCGATGTCATCGCCTTCGAAGGAGTCCAGCGTGGCGCCGGGCATGCACGGGGCGACGCGTTCGGGATCGTTGAGGAATTTCCACGCCTCGTCGATTCCGGCCGGAACCGAGAAAGTGTTTTCGAGAATCATGTTGTCTGCCTTGCTTTTCTAGATGGCTGGTGCAAATCAGCGGGTCAGGCCGGCCTTGTCGAGCAGCGTCCACACCCGGGTCGGGGACATGGGCAGCGCGACCAGGTTCTCGGCGATCTCCGGGACGGCGTTCGCCACGGCGTTGGCGATGGCCGCGGGTGGCGGGATGGTGCCGCTCTCGCCGACACCCTTGTAGCCGCCCGGGGTGATCGCGCTCGGATGGACGGTGTGCTCCATCTCGATCTCGGGGATGTTTTCCGACGCCGGCAGCAGGTAGTCGAGGTAGGTGGTCGTCAGCGGCTGTCCCGCATCGGAGTACACGACCTCTTCCAGCAGTGCCGTGCCGAAGCCCATGGCGACGCCGCCGACGATCTGGCCTTCGACGATCATCGGGTTGACCAGCACACCGGCGTCGTGGACGAGCCAGTAGTTCTCGACGTCGACCTTGCCGGTGTCGAGGTCGACGGCGACCTGCGCGGCGTGGGTGGCGTAACCGTAGGTGATGCTCGGCGGGTCGTACTCGCCGAGCTCCTCGAGGGCGATCTTGTCGCTGTCGCCGCGGCCCCAGCCCATCCAGCCGCGGTGGGCGACCTCCTGCCACGTCGCCGATGCCGAGCCGTCGAGGGTGGAGAACTTGTCCCCGTCGAAGGTGACGTTGTCGCGCTCGGTCTTGAGCGTGTTCGCGGCGAGCGTCTGGATGCGATCGCGCAGCCGGGTGGCGGCGTCGAACAATGCCGGACCGCCGATGGTCAGCGCGCGGCTGGCCTGCGAGGCCATGTTGGCGAACGGCGAGACCGCGGTGTCACCGAGCTGGACCGAGACACGGTCGAGCGGGACCTCGAGCACGTCGGCGGCGATCTGCGCGAAGGCCGTCTCGACACCCTGACCGATCGCGGTCAGACCCGAGAACACCGTGACCGAACCGTCCTCGTTGACCCGGACCTTGCTGGAATCCCAGGTGCTCCAGTGGATTCCGAAGACCTCGGTGAGGGCGGTGGGGGCGAAGCCGGTGATCTCGGTGAACGAGGCGTAGCCGATTCCGCGACGCACCCGGTCGGTCGAGGTGGTGTTCTTGCCCTCGGCCATCTCCACCGCACGCTGCAAGGACTCCGGGTAGTCGCCGGAGTCGTACGGCATCTGCAGACGCGTGACGAACGGCAGCTCCTCCTCGGTGAGCATGTTCCGGCGACGCAGTTCCACCGGATCGATGCCCATCACGCGGGCGGCCTCGTCCACCAGGCGCTCACGCACGTAGGTGGCCTCCTGCATGCCGTAGCCGCGGTAGGCGCCGGTCGGGACGGCGTTGGTGTACCACGCGGTCACCGTCGCGCCGGCGGCGTCGGCGTACTTGTACGGGCCCTCGACCATCAGACCCGACACCTGGAAGGGTCCGGTGCCGCCGGTGCCGGTGCACGAGTGCGCGCCGACGTCGCCGTGCAGGTCGACGTGCAGGGCCAGGAACTTGCCTTCGGCGTCGAGGGCGAGACGAGCGCGGTCGAGCTGGCCGCGACCCTGGTAGCTGGAGACCAGGGCCTCGGAGCGGTCCTCGATCCACTTGATCTTGGCGCCGAGGGTCTTGGCGGCCAGGCACACGAAGGCCTCGTCGGGGAAGAGCAGCGTCTTGAGGCCGAACGCGCCACCCACGTCGGGGGCGACGACACGCACCTGGTCGGCGCGCAGGCGCAGCGCCTTGGCGACGTCCTGGCGGACCATGTGCGGCACCTGGGTGCTCGAATGGATGGTCATCTGCCCGGTCGCCGGAATCCATTCGGCGAGGATGCCGCGCGCTTCCATCGAGTTGTGGCTGATGCGGGGGATGGTGAACACCCGGTCGATGACCGTGTGCGCCTTGGCGAAGGCCTCCTCCAGGGCGTCGACGGGATCACCGAAGTGGATCTGGCCGACCTGGTTGGAGCCGAGTTCGGGATGCACCAGCGGGGCACCCTCGGCGCGGGCCTCCTCGATGGAGACGATCGCCTGGGTCTCCTCGAAGTCGAGCTCGATGAGTTCCAGGGCGTCCTCGGCGGCCGCGCGGCTCTCGGCGACGACGATGGCCAGCGGCTGGCCGACGTAGCGGATCTGCCGGTCGAACAGGACGAAGTCGACCTCCTGCTGGCCGGGGATGAGCCACGGCGCGGGCAGGGTGTCGAGGCCGGCCTCGAGCTCGTCGGGGCCGAGCACCAAGCGGACCGACGGCTCGGCCATGGCCTCGGTGGCGTCGAAGCCGGTGACGCGGCCGGCGGCGATCGGGCTGCGCAGCACCGCGGCGTGCAGTGCGTCGGTGGCCTTGATGTCGTCGACGTACCAGCCCTGTCCGGCGAGCATGCGGTCGTCCTGGACACGCGGGACCGACGCGCCGATCAGTGCGTTCTGGTTGGTTTCCGTGGGGGTCATTCGGAGGCCTCCGTCCAGGTCTTGCGGATCGCCGAGCGGATGCCGGTGTAACCGGTGCAGCGGCAGACGTGTCCACCGAGAACCTCGGTCTCGGTGTCTTCGACCGTGCGCCCGCAACGCTGGGCCGCGGTCACGCTCATCAGGATGCCGGGGGTGCAGAAACCGCACTGCAGGCCGTGCTCGTCCTTCATCGCCTTCTGGAAGCAGGACAGCTCGCCCTCGTCGGCCAGCGATTCGACGGTCTCGACCGTCGCGCCGTCGGCCTGCACGGCCAGCATCAGGCACGACCGGACCGGGGTGCCGTCGACGAGGATGGTGCAGGCGCCGCAGACGCCCTGCTCGCAGCCGACGTGGGTGCCGGTCAGGTCCTCGTCGTGGCGGAGGAAGTCACTCAGCAGAGTGCGGACCGGAACCGTTCTGGTGCACTCGGATCCGTTCAGCGTGAACGTGATCGACTTGGTCGGTTCGGTCATTTCTGCTCCTCGTCAAGCGTGGACAAAATACGACGGACGAGGGACCGGAGGAGTCCTCGCCGGTAGGCGGCGGTGCCGTGGATGTCGGTGGGCGGGTTGGCCTCACCGGCGGCCGCGGCCGCGGCGTCTTCGGTGGCCTCGGCGATGGACCGGCCGACGAGCGCGGCCTCGAGCGCGGGGAGGCGCTGCGGGATGTCGGCGACACCGGCGGCGGCCGCACGCGCACTCGCCACGACGCCGTCCCGCACCGACAGGCCCAGGCACAGGCCGGCGAACGGGAAATCGCCCTGGCGGCGGGAGATTTCGTCGTAGACGAAGGTCATGCCGGCCTCGCGCGGGAAGTCCACCGAGACCAGCAGCTCATCGGCTTCCTTCGAGGTGGTGAAGGTGGACTCGAAGAACTCCTCGGCCGATACCGACCGGGTGCCGGTCTTCGAGCGGAGGTTGATCGTCGCGCCGAGGGCGACGGCGACGGTGGGCATCTCCGCGGACGGGTCCGCGTGGCTGAGCGTGCCGCCGATGGTGGTGCGGGCCCGGATCTGCGGGTGGGCGACGTAGGACGCTGCCGTCGCGAGGATCGGCAGGGCCGCGGCGACGTCGGGATCGTGCTCGATGGTGGCCAGACGGACGGTGGCACCGACGGTCACCTTGTCGGCGGACACGACGATGCCGTCGAGGCCGTCCACGCGGTTGATGTCGATGATCAGCTCGGGCCGGGCGAATCTCATGTTGAGCAGTGGCATCAGGCTCTGGCCGCCCGCCAGGAGCGATGCACCGTCCTGAGCATCGGAGAGCAGATCGAGGACTTCTTCGACCGAGGAAGGGGCGACGTAGTCGAACGGAGGCGGTTTCATAGTGGGTCCCTCGCGTGTGTAGCGGTTCGTTTGGGCTGACTGGGGGAGCACTGCATGGGGCGGGATCGGTCGAGAAACGTTGCGACGACCGAACTTTGGGTGACCTAACTAAAGTGTATGTAGCTTTGGATACAGTTAGGATCAGGGGAAACCTCCGGCGGCGCAAGTCTTCGGCCGATATTCGTTCCGGAGGTATTCCGTCCGCGACAGACAAAATTGTGACGGGCGTGTAACAGAACTCGGCGCCCCCTTGCGGGGATCGCGAACTGTATGCAGACTCTGCATGCATCCAAAATTGTATTCAGTTACGAGGAGGTCTCCGGGTGGAAGACTCGCCGGCAACATCGAAGCCGCCGCTGTCCATTGCGGACCCGCGCCACATCGAGGCAGTCGATTTCTTGATGTTCGAGTGCGAACTGCTGGACGACTACAACGAGCGCGAGTGGCTCAGCACCATGGTCAGCCCGGACATCGTCTATCAGGTTCCCGTCCGCGAGACGGTCGAACGAGCGCGTGGCAAGGGGTTCACCGAGTCGACGTTTCATCTGAACGAGACGCTCGGCTCGCTCAACTCACGGGTGGCCCGTGGTGAGACGAAGTACGCGTGGGCCGAGGACCCGCCGTCGCGCGTGCGTCACTTCGTCTCCAACATCCGTACCCGTGAGCACGAAGACGGCGACCATCTGTTGCGGGTCAAGAGCAACGTGCTGATCTACCGCACGCGTCAGGAACAGACCACGCCGCAGATGCTCTCCGGCGAGCGTGACGACATCCTGCGTCGTGAGGACGGCCGATGGCGCCTGCTCAAGCGGGTCGTCTATCTCGATCTGACCGTCATCGGTACGCACAACCTCTCATTGTTCTTCTAGCACCACTTCCCAGCTCTTCCAGCCCAGGAGCATTCTGATGAAGCCCACACCAGCCCAGTCCGCGTTGTCGCCGCGGGTGCAGAGTCTGATGGACGAGATCGAGGCCGGTCTCCCCGAAGGCCGCATCCCGTCCGCCATCTTCGGAAACCCCGAGGTCTACCAGGCCGAACTGCGCAAGATCTTCGGCCGCAGCTGGGTCTACATGGCCCACGAGTCGGAGATCGCCGCCAACGGCGACTACGTCCTGCGCAAGATCGGCGAGGACTCGTTCATCGTGTCCCGTGACGAGCAGGGCAAGGTCAACGTCCTGTTCGACGCCTGCCGGCACCGCGGCGTCCAGATCTGCCGCTCGGACTCCGGTAACTCCTCGCACTTCCGTTGCCCGTACCACGGCTGGACCTACTCCGCCGACGGCGAGCTCGTCGGAGCCCCGCTGTGGAAGAACGCCTTCGGCAACATGAAGAAGTCGGAGAACGGGCTGGCCAGGGCCGCGCAGGTCGAGTCCTTCCACGGCCTGATCTTCGCCACGCTCGACGCCTCGGCGCCCCCGCTGCGGGAATACCTCGGCGGCATGGCCTGGTACCTCGACCTGGTGTTCGGTCTCGACAAGGACGGCGTCGAGGTGCTCGGTGCGCCGCAGCGGTTCGTCGTCGACGCCAACTGGAAGTCCGGTGCGGACAACTTCTCCGGCGACGACTACCACCTCGGCACGCTGCACAAGTCGGTGTGGAGCATCGGCGCGTTCCCGGTTCCCTTCAGCGAGAACATGATGGGCTACCACATCCAGGCCTCGCCGGGTCACTCGCTGTCGTTCTCGATGGCCGAGTACGCCGACGAGCCGGGCCCCAACTTCTTCGGTTTCCCGGAGGACCTCGCGGCCACCTTCAAGGGCTCCGACATCAGCCCCGAGCAGCTCGAGGTCGCCCGTCGCTCACGCGTTTTCGTGGGCAACGTCTTCCCGAACTTCTCGATCCTCGCCCTGCCGATGACCGAGGACGGCGCCAACCACGCGCCGACCGGTGTGCTCACGATCCGCACCTGGCAGCCCAAGGGCCCGGGCCAGATCGAGATCTGGAACTACTTCATCGGCTACAAGAACATGACCCCGGAGCAGAAGGACCGCACCTACCGTGCCGGCCTGGGCACGTTCTCGCTCGGCGGTGCCTTCGAGATGGACGACACCGAGCCGTGGCTGACCGTGGCCAAGAACGGCAGCTCGGTGGCCGCCGAACTGCTCGACTTCGACCTGAACTACCAGATGGGCATGCCCGGTGTCGGCATCGCCACCGAGGTGGACCCCGACGACTGGCCCGGCCCCGGAAAGGTCTTCTGGACCCGGTACGAGGAAGGCGTGCAGCGCAACATGTACAGCTTCTACGCCGACATGATGCGGGCCGAGCCGGGGGAGTGGCCGGAGTTCGAGTTTTGAGCGCCGACCTCGCCACCGCTGACTCCGCCGGCACCGAAACCGCTGCCGCCGAAGCGGAATCGCAGTTGCGTGAACGCTACCGGCGCGGTGGCCTCCTCGGCCGGCTGACGCCGGGCACCTCGCCCGCCGTGGTGGTCGTCGACCTGCAGTTCGGGTTCACCGAACCGCAGTACGGCCCCGGCTGCGACCTCGACGCGGTGGTCGATGCGACGAACGATCTGCTCGCCGCCGCCCGCGCGGCCGGTGTGCCGATCATCTTCACCACCATCGCGTTCCCCGTCGACAACGACGGCATCGGCGGCACCTGGCTGCAGAAGATGCCGGCGATGAAGGAACTGCGCGAAGGGACGCGACCGGTGGAGATCGACTCGCGGCTCGGGATGCGCGAGGGCGAACACCTGGTGGTCAAGCAGACCGCCTCGGCGTTCGCCTACACCGGGCTCGCCGAGCTGCTGCGGGAGCTGGGTGCCGACAGCGTGATCGTCACGGGTGCAACGACATCCGGATGTGTCCGGGCAACAGCAGTCGATGCCTGCGCCGCCGATTTCCCCACCTTCGTGGTGCGGGAATGCGTCGGCGACCGGGAAGCGGCGCCGCACGACGCCTCGCTGCTGGACATCGACGCCAAGTACGGCGACGTCATTGACGTGCAGGAAGCAATTCGAATGGTCAGGAGCGTGGGATGACAACAACTTTACGGCCCGTCTTGTATCGCGCCGCCGACATCATTCCGCCTGCCGAGGTCGTCGACGGGACGCGGGCGCGTCTGGTCGTGCCGGGCGTGGAGCAGGACGGCTGGGGACTGGACGACGAACGCCGCCTCGGCGCCTTCGCCGGGCCGGTCGAACGCGACGTCATACTGCATGAACTGGAGATCTCCGGTCTGCGCGGACGCGGCGGAGCGGGCTTCCCGGTCTTCCGCAAGTGGAGCACCGTGGCCGCGGCACCCGGCGACTGCGTCGTGGTCGCCAACGGACACGAGGGCGAGCCGGCCTCGTCGAAGGACCGCTGGCTGCTGACGCGCCGTCCGCACCTGGTCCTCGACGGCCTGCTGATCGCGGCGGCCACCGTCGGTGCGTCGGAGGCCATCGTCTGTGTGTCCCACGAGGATGCGGCGTCGTCGGTCGAGGCCGCGATCGCCGACCTCGACCAGGCCGGCCTGGTGCCGGAGGGGCTCACCCTGCGGGTGTTCCGGACCAGCATGAGCTACGTCGCCGGTGAGGAATCGGCGATCTGCCAGGCGATCAACGGTGGTCCGGCGTTGCCGACCAGCAAGCCGCCGCGGCCCTTCGAAGCGGGTGTCCGTGGTCTGCCGACGCTGATCAACAACGTCGAGTCGCTGGCGCACGCGGCCTGGATCCGCATCCACGGTGGAGCCGAATTCGCCTCGGTCGGAACGCAGACCGCCAAGGGGACCGCGCTGTTCACCGTCACCGGCGACCTCGAACGGCCCGGCGTCTACGAGATGGAACTGGGCCGGCCCGTCTCCGACCTGATCACCGCCGCGGGCGGCTCGGTCGAGAACGTCAGGGGTCTGCTCGTCGGTGGCTGGTTCGGCGGTGTCCTGGACGCCTCGGCGGTCGCGCTGCCGTGCTGTTACGACGCGTTCGCGGCGGCGGGCGGCGGACTGGGCTGCGCGGCGGTGACCGTGCTGGGCCCCGAGGACGACGTTCTGGAGACGGCCACCGAACTGGCCGCCTGGTACCAGATGGAGTCGGCCAAGCAGTGCGGCGTCTGCGTCAGCGGAACCGGTGCCATCGCCCGGACCCTGCGCCAGATCAGCCGCGGTGTCACCCAGCCGGACGCCACCGAGAAGTTGATGAGGTGGGGCTCGACACTCAGCGGTCGAGGTGCCTGCAGCTTCATCGACGGAGCCTCCGCACTGGCCCGCAGTGCGGGGCTGGAACTGACCCGCCGTGAAGGCGCCGAGAAGGGAGACCGGTGATGCGAGTTGCGGTCGATGCAACCAAATGTGACGGCTACGGAACGTGTTTCGACATGTGCCCGTCGGTCCTCCGGTCGGACGAATGGGGTTATGCGTCGGTAGAGGGTGACGGAACCGTCCCCGCCGGCGACGAAGGCAATGCGCGACGGGCGATCTCGCTCTGCGCCGAGCAGGCGATCCGCGAGATCTCCTGACCGGCACCGGCGGAAGCCGTCGCCGACAGCGAGCGAACATCAACAAAGGAGTCATCGGTGTATTTGGGTTTGGACAACGGGGTTGCACTCGTCACGGCAGCCTCCCGGGGTATCGGCCGGGCGACCGCCGAACGTCTGGCCACCGAGGGAATGACGGTGATCGCTCTCTCGCGTAGCGGAGGCGAGCCGGAGAAGTTCGACGACGGACAGATCGTGCCCTGGCAGGCCGACCTCTCCGAGAGCGGGGCCACCGCCGGCCTCGTCGAGGAGATCGTGGAGCAGTACGGGAGTCTCGACGTCGTCGTCCTCAACACCCCCGGCCCCAAGATCACGCCGGTGCTCGACTCCACCTGGGAGGACTGGGAAGCCGCGCACGACACGCTGCTGCGTCCGGTGGTCCAGCTGGCGCTCGACGCCGGACGGCAGATGCGGGAGCAGAAGTCGGGTGCGATCGTGCTGATCTCGTCGACCTGGGTCCGCCAGCCGGCGCCCGGCGGCGTGCTCTCGGCTTCGTACCGCTCGGCGGCGTCGGCGTTCATGAAGTCGCTCGCCACCGAACTGGCCCCCTTCGGTGTGCGGGTCAACCAGGTGATGCCCGGCGCCACCGGCACCGACCGGATGAAGAACATCGTCGAGTCGAAGTCGGCCGGAAACGGCACCACCGTCGATCAGGAGATCGAGAAGATCGTCAAGGACATCCCGCTCGGCCGCTGGGCCGAGGCCGCCGAGATCGCCGACACCATCGCCTTCGTCGTGTCGCCGCGGGCGTCCTTCATGACCGGCAACGCCGTCGCCGTCGATGGGGGAGCGGTCCGCGCCGCTCACTGACGAACCCCGCGAATTCGTCAACAACACAGAACATCTGACCGAACGTCGAACAGAGGAATCCAGAAATGCCGAAGACCCTGACCGAGAACTTCGTCGAGCAGTTCAAGCTCTGCAAGGTGACCGCATCCGAGACCGTCGGCATCATCGCCGAGCTCGGCCAGAAGGAGGAGTATGTCTCCGCCGCGGTCGCCGCCGCACGTCAGCTCGGCGCCAGCGCTCTCGTCCTGCACGCATCGAGTCTGTCGAATCCGAACCTGCCGCCCTACGAGGCGGACGGCCGTGAGGTCGCCCCGCTGCTGGCCGCGGCCGGCGAGTGCGACATCGTCATCGACGTCACCGTCGGTGGCCTCATCCACTCCGACGTTCGTACCCGCATCACCGGCAACGGCAAGCGGATGCTGTTCGTCGCCGAGCCCAACGACGTCCTCGAGCGTCTCGCCGGCAACATCGAACTGCGCGAGGCCGTGGAGAACGGCGGCAACAAGCTCCGTGCCGGCAGCACCCTGCACGTGACCAGCGCGGCCGGCACCGACCTGACCGCGGACATCTCCGGCGAGAACCTGCCGATCACCCACCAGTGGGGCTACGTCGACGAGCCGGGTCGCTGGGACCACTGGCCGTCCGGCTTCGTCGCCTGCTTCCCGAACGACCGCACCGCCGAGGGCCGCATCGTCCTGCAGCCGGGCGACGCCCTGATCCCGTGGCAGCGCTACGTCCGCGACACCGTGACCATCGAGGTCGAGAAGGGCTTCATCCAGGAGATCAAGGGCGACGGTGCCGACGCACACGTGCTGCGCGACTACTTCGAGGCATGGAACGACAGCGAGGTGTGGGCACTGAGTCACATGGGCTGGGGCCTGCTCGAGCGTGCCCGCTGGTCGGCGTTCGACGTCTACGACCCGCGCTCGCTGTACGGCCAGGAACTGCGTTCCACCGCAGGCAACTTCATGTGGTCGACCGGTTCCAACCGGTTCGCCAACCGCGAGACCCCGGCACACCTCGACGTGCCGATGCGCAACTGCACGGTCGAGATCGACGGCGTCGCCGTGGTCCGGGACGGAAAGCTGGTCAGCGAATGAGTGTCGACAAGAGCTCCATCGAGCGCGCCATCCTCGAGATGGCCAAGGACACCGACCTTCTCGCATCGGTGAAGGCCAGCCCCGAGCGGGCGCCGGAACTGCTGGGCATCGACGCCGAATGGGCCGAGACCATCCTGTCCGGCAACCGCGACCGGCTGCGTGCCATCGGTCTCAACGACGGTGTCACCATCCTGGTCAGCCGCTGGTTCAACGATGACCTCGGCGACGCCGCGAGCACCGGCGGTTTCATCGTCGACGACAGCATCCCGGTCCCGACGCCGGACCTGCCGCGCAACCTCGTGTTCGCCGGTGGCTGTTCGCATGTGCCGGACCTGCTGGCCCGTCCCGAGATCGACCCGCCGGAGGCCGTCGAGCGTCTGCTCGCCGGCTACGAGAAGCTCGCCCGTGACATCGCGGCCGCCGATCCCGACGTCATCCTGGTGTCGGCCGACTGCCACTTCCAGAGCTTCAACACCGGGCATTTCGTCCTGGGTGTCGGCGACGAGCACGTCGGCTCGATGGAGTTCTTCAAGCGCCCCGATCTCGATCTGCAGCTGACCGGTCACCGCGAGTTCGCCACCGAGCTGGCCCGCGTCGTCCGCGCTCACGGGCTGGAAGTCGAAGAGGCACAGAAGGTCGAGCTCGACCACGGGCTCATCGTCCCGCTGCGACTGCTGCTGCCGCGGCCGGACCTGCCGGTCATCCCGATCATCACCCAGCCGGCCCGCTCGTTCTCGCCGTTCAACGCACGCGAGTTCGGTGTGGCGATGCGCGACGCGATCGAGAACTCCGGTCTCAAGGTCGCGGTCCTGGCCACCGGTGGCCTGTCGCACTGGCTCGACCCCGGCCACTTCGGCGGCGTCGACGTCGAGTTCGACACCTACCTGCTGAAGCTGCTGGCGACCGGACGCGGTCTGGACATGTGCGCGCTCGAGCCGTATCCGCTTCTCGCACACGGCCAGTACGAGATCATGAACTGGATGATCATGCTCGGCATCACCGGTCCGGGTGTGTTCGGCGACGTGTACAGCTACGAGCCGATGGAGGCCTCCGGCGGCGGCTGGACCGTGGTGAACATGGACCTCGACGCGGCGGCTGCGAAGGCTGCGGCCGCGAACAGCGCCGCAGGCGTCTCGTCATGACGGAGACGACGGGACGGTCGCTCAAGGTCGGCCTGACGCAGTGGCACGCCACCACCGACATCGACGCCAACCTCGCCGTCGCCGTCTCGCTGGTCGAGCAGGCGGCGGACGGGGGCGCGGCGTTGGTCGTGCTGCCGGAGAACGGCCTGATGCTCGGCTCGAACGTCCAGATGCGTGCCTCGGCGTTCACCGAGGACGGCCCGGCCATCGCGGCGCTGGCCGAGGTGGCCGCGCGGCGCGGGGTGTCGGTGATCGTCGGCGGCATGAAGAACCAGACCGCCGACGGGGTCGTCAACTCCGCCATCGTGATCGACTCCGACGGGACCGTCGCCGGTCGATACGACAAGCTGCACCTGTTCGACGCGAACATCGGGGGCCAGTCCTTCGAGGCGTCGTCGGTGGAGAAGCCGGGGTCGGAGCTGGCCGTGCTCGACATCGACGGCGTGCGTGTCGGATTGACCATCTGCTACGACGTGCGCTTCCCGGAGTTGTTCCGGGCGCTCGCGCTCGCCGGCGCCGAGGTCCTGCTGGTGCCTGCCGCTTTCGTCCAGTCGACCGGGGAAGCCCACTGGCACACCCTGTTGCGGGCGCGGGCGATCGAGAACCTGGCGTACGTCGTCGCACCGGCCACGGTGCGTTCGCCGTCGCCGGAGTACACCGACGCGTTCCCGACCTACGGTCATGCGCTCGCCGTCTCCCCGTGGGGCGAGGTCATGGCCGATCTGGGCGAGAGCCCGGCGGCGGTCGAGGTGGTCACGCTGGACCTCGACGCCGTGGAAGCGGCACGCGCGAAGCTCTCGGTGCTGCGGGGTGTCCGCGGTCCGGAGATCTATGGTTCGGAACCGAAGGTCATCTCGGTGACGAGCCGGACGGTAGGAGTGAACGCATGAGTGACGAAGGCATCGCAGGCCAGGAGTCGGTCGCAGCGCAGCTGCCGACCGGCGTCGAGCGCGCGGAGGAATGGGACGGCATCGGCAACGAGTTCGCCGGTGTCCAGTTCCGAAAGGTGTGGACACGCAACGGGGCTCGGCTCCAGCTGTACGTCCCCAAGACCGAAGCGACAGTCCTCCTCGACGCGATGGCGCTGGAGGTGCTGGCCGAGCAGACGCCGGAGTTCTTCACCCACCTGATCGCCACCCGTCTGGGGTCCGAGGATGCGTGACATCGGTGGGCGCTCGGGGTAGCGCCGTCGAGACCGCGTACCAGGCACTCCGTGAACGCATAGTCTCCGGCTCGTATGAACCGGGATTCGCGTTCTCGCAGGTGCAACTGGCGCGCGAGCTCGAACTCTCCCGTACGCCACTCCGCGAGGCGCTGCAGCGACTCGAGGCCGAAGGCCTCGTGGTCAGCCAGGCGAATCGCGGAGTGGTGGTGGCGCCGATCGACCTCGCTGATCTCGAGGCGTCCTACGCGCTGCGGCTCCTCGTCGAGCCCGCGGTGGTGTCGGCGATCCTCGGGCGGGTCACCCCTGCGGATCTCGACGAGATGCGACAGGCCCTGGCGGCCATGGGGAAGAACGACCTGAGCTCGCGGACATTTCAGTTGGCCCACTGGGACTTCCACCGTGCACTCCTGAAGCGGTGTCCGCCCGGGGTCGAGACGATGATCGAATCGCAGCTGACCCAGATCGATCGGCATCAGCGCCTGTACTTCTCCCGTCCGGTCGCCGTCTCCGACGTGATGGAGACCGACAAGAAGTTCCTCGAGGCCGTCGAGGCCGGTGACGCCGGTTCGGCCCGGGACATCCTCACGTTCCATCTGCTCGACACCGCGTTGGGTGTGATCGCGACCGCCGACCCGGGCCATCGTTTCTGCTCGTTGCCGATCGCGATCCGCGGGCAGGCATTCGGGCTCGGCGGTCTGGATGATCTGCGGGCCGGGCGGCGAGCACAGATCTCCTGGCGTCACCGCACGACGGATGTCGTCCGGGAACTCGAGACCACGCACCTGCGGGTCGTCTGAGGCGGCCCGGGCAACCCAGTTCATGCCGGCCCGCCGGGGTCGGTCCGTAATGAATTATTTTGTTAGGCAGGCACTATGACGAACAACTACCGCATCGGGATGATCGTTCCGAGCTCCAACACCACGATGGAGACCGAGATCCCGGCGATGCTTCGCGCTCGCGAGGAGATCCGGCCCGAACGGTTCACCTTCCATTCCTCGCGCATGCGCATGAAGAAGGTGACGCCGGAAGAGTTGACCGCGATGGACAACGACTCGCTGCGGTGCGCGGCGGAGTTGGCCGACGCCCGCGTCGACGTGATGGCCTACGCCTGCCTGGTCGCGATCATGTCGCAGGGCCTGCGCTACCACACGTGCGCCGAACCGAAGCTCGCCCAGGTGGCCAAGGAGGAGAGCGGGGAGGACATCCCGGTCCTGTCCTCGGCCGGTGCCCTGACCGAGGCCCTGACCCATCTCGGGGTCAAGAAGATCGCGGTCGTGACCCCGTACATGAAGCCGCTGACCGAGACGGTGTGCGACTACATCGCCCACGAGGGGTTCACCGTGGTCGATTCGCTCAGCCTGGAGGTCGCCGACAACCTCGAGGTCGGGCGACTGAACCCCGAGAACCTGATCGAGCACGTCAAGAAGGTCGACACCAGCGACGCAGATGCGTTGGTGCTCAGCGCATGTGTGCAGATGCCGTCGCTGCCGGTGCTCGACACCGTGCAGCAGCAGTTCGACATCCCGGTGCTCACCGCGTCCGCGGCCACCACGTGGCGGATTCTCAACCGGCTGGGTCTCGACCCGGTCGTGCCGCGTGCCGGTGCGTTGCTCGCTCCCTGACAGACGAAAGCCGCGGTCCCCGGTGCGAACCGGGGACCGCGGTTTGTCATTTGGGTGCGTAGGTGAGGATCAGGTTCGACGTCGTCCGTTCCGGCAGGACCTCGTCGTGGTCGAGCCAGTAGATACGTGCGGGCCGGGGAACACGGCCCGCGTCGTCGTGTTCGAGGACGATGTCGCGGCCCTTGAGCGCGACGAGCAGGGAATCGAACTCGTGGTCGGGATCGGCATCGAGGACGAGTCCCAGCGCCGCATCGATGAGGTGGAATTCCAGCACGCGACGGGCCGAGCCCGTGCGGCGCTCGGTGATCGCGTCGAGGAGGTCTTGATCGAGCTCGATGAAGTCCTCCGGTGCCCGGTGATGCGAGAGGTACACGCTCTGATGCCGGTAGATCATGGTGTACAGGTTCTGCGTGAGGTCCGCGAAGGACTTCGGGTAGCGGACGCGGATCACGTCGTGGAACGCCAGATGTGCCTCTTGGAACCTCCTGCTGTGATCGCGGTGGTCGCGCATGTCGCGCAACGCCGTCTGCATCTGGTCGATGTCGGCGTCGGACAGCGACTCGAGCACCGCGGCGACGGTCGGCGGCTCGAGCAGGATGCGCAGGGCGTAACTCTGTTCGGTCTCGGAATTGACGATCGGGGCGACGTGGACGCCGCGGTTGGCGGTCGAGACCAGGAGCCCGTCGGCCTCCAGGCGTTGGAACGCCTCGCGAAGCGGGGTGCGGCTGACCTTGAACTCCGCCGCCAATTGTTCCTGCGACATGCGCTGCCCGGGGAAGTACTTGCCGGCGACGATGCGATCCCGAAGTGCGGTGCAGAGTTCATCAACCGTTGTTCCGGACCGCGTCTTCGGACTGCTGGCCACTCGCCCCGCCTTTCTGCCGGCGTTGCCGACTGTATTCAACATTGTCCCCAAAGTATCAAAAACGTGCCGGATGACAAGGCTTTCCTAACTCGATCCGACTCAGTGGGAACCTCGGCGGCGTTGCGCGCCAGGGGAAGTCGCAATCAGGGCGTGAGGTGTAACGCAACTGTTACACGAAAGACTTACCTCGGGCGGGTCCTTCGTACACACTGATCGCACTGTATTCAAAACTGTGTGCAAAACCGGAGGTAATCGATGCCAGCTTTGCCGGCAAGTCCCCCCACCGAACACTCGGAACACGAGGGTTCGGACGCCAACTTCAGTACCGCCGCGGTCCCGAACTCCATGCGGCTGGGTCGTTGGCAGGTGACCATGTCGTACTGGTCCCTGTTGTCGGCGATGGTCTGGCTCTTCTACGGCGCACTCGCGGCCAGCCTGTACGGAACCGTGAACGCGATCATCGCCGTCGTGGTGTCGACGGTCCTCTACGGTGCCGTCAGCATCGTCATGACCCGCCTCGGAATCCGCTACGGACTCAACACCACCATGCTCACGAAGGCGATCTTCGGACGCTGGGGTGCGACCCTCACCGCACTGCTGGTGGCGGCGACCGTGCTCTACTACGCGATCTTCGAGAGCAGCACGCTCGCGGTCGCGTTCCAGGTGTACTTCGAGGCCGGCGACATCCGGATCTGGTACGCCGTGGTGGTGCTCGGCATGCTGCCGCTCATGCTGGGGCGCGTCCAGGACTGGATGGCGAAGCTGAACGGATACCTCTTGCCGTTCTACTTCATCGGTCTGATCGTCGTTATCGTCGCTGCAGCAGTGAAGTTCGACTCCGGATCGTGGACGAGCTTCGAGGGCGTCGTCCCCGACGAGGGACGTGCGCTGCCCGGTTGGCTGCTGGGTGTGGTCCTCTACCTGGGCATCCTCATCACGATGCCGACCACCGTCGACTTCGCACGATTCGCGAAGAAGGAAGACGAGCGGTTCCACGAGAACGTCACCTTCGGCTGGGTCTTCTACGCCGTCCTGTTCATCATCAACGGCGTGGCCGGCATCTTCTTGGTGCAGGTGGCCCTGCCGACCGAACCGGCGTCGGAGATCGGTGTCGTCCAGGCAGTCCTCATGAGCGCTGGACTCTTCGGCCTGCTGTTCATCGTCATCTCGCAGACCCGCGTGAACACCCTGAACTACTACCAGTCGACGACGAACTTCGAGCGAATCCTCAGCACCTTCACCAAGATCCGCCTGCCGCATGCGGCGTGGGTGGCTGCCGTGGCGGTTGTGGTCTTCCTGCTCATGCTGACCGACGTGTTCAGCTACGTGCAGACCGCGCTGAATTGGCAGGGCGTGTTCGTCGTGGGCTGGGTCGGTGTCGTCCTCACCCACTTCGCCCTGAACGCCCGCGACCGCGCCTTCGGGCCGAAGGTCGACGACGCGCGGTTGCCCCGCCTGGGCTGGGGTCTGATCGCCTGGATCGTGCCGTCGATCGTGGGTGTCATCCTGCTGGAGAGCTCCACGGTTCCGGCGATCTGGAACCAGTCGGCGCAGCTGGTCGTCTTGTTCTCGTCCATCGTCCTCTACGCCGTGGGTTACCTGGTGGCGTCGAAGCGAGACGAGAAGGACAGTACGACTGTCGGATCCGGTCTCGGGAACTGACGACGGGGCGCCGGAAGTGGCCCGGTCCGGGACTGCTAGAATCAACGAAATGCATTGCTCGGTAGGGGTTTCCGCGACACAACGGTCCGCCTGACGGACGAAGAAGGAACGCCAACGCGTACGGGCGGTGGATCGAAGCAATGAGAGAAAGGCAAACAAAATGAGTGCTCTGAGCGATCAGGTCATCGTGTTCACCGGCGCGGGCGCGGGTATCGGCCGGTCGGTCGTGTCGCGCTACATCAACGAGGGCGCGCGGGTCGTCGCCGTCGACATCTCCTCCGCCGTGGAGAGTCTGCGAGATGAGTTCGGTGACAAGGTCATTCCGCTCGTCGCCGACGTGAGCACCTGGGAGGGCAACCTCGCGGCGGCCAATGCCGCCACGGAGGCCTGGGGCAAGATCGACGTCTTCGTCGGTAACGCCGGGATCACCGACGCCGCCCGCCCGCTCGAGGACATCCCCGGTGATCGTCTGGGTGCGGCCTTCGGCGAACTCTTCGGAGTCAACGTCCTGGCGCCGATGCTGGGTGTGCGGGCCTGCCTCGACGAGCTCATCAAGTCGCAGGGCAACGTCATCCTGACCGGGTCGTACGCGAGCTCGAACGCCGGCGGTGGTGGTGCGCTCTACACCGCGTCGAAGCATGCGGTTCTGGGTCTGGTCAAGCAGCTCGCCTACGAACTAGCACCGGACGTTCGCGTCAACGGCGTGGCGCCGGGCGTCGCACCCACGCGCCTCAAGGGCACCGGATCGCTGGGGCAGGCCGCAGCCGACTCGGTCCTCGACGGAACCCGCGAAGCGCTTCCGCTGCAGGAGGTCTCGGGTGTGGACGCCTACAACGAGGTGTTCACCCTGCTGGCCTCGCGCGTCGGCACCGCCGCGATGACCGGCACGATGGTCTCGGTCGACAGCGGTCTGTCGATCCGCGGTATCGGCAAGCCCGGCGGACGTGTGCGCCGCGATGGCGACAACTGATCTCGAGGGGCGCGTCGCCCTGGTGACCGGTGCCCGCCGCGGCATCGGCTTCGCCATCGCGACCGCCCTGCTCGAACATGGTGCGTCGGTCGTCGTCGGCGGTCGGAACCCGGCCCAGTTCGGCGACCTGCAGCAACGCCTGGAACAGATCGCGCCGGGACGCGTGTACGGATGCGCCGCGGACCTCACCACCGAGGCCGGCCGGGCCGCACTCGTCGGCGCGGCGCCGAAGGTCGACATCCTGGTCAACAACGCGGGCGGTTTCACCGACGTCGTGGACACCCTGACGTCGACGGAAGACGAGTGGAATCAACAGCTCCATCTCAATCTGACCGTTCCGTTCCTGCTCTGCCAGGCCGTGCTGCCGCAGATGATCGACCGCAAGTGGGGTCGGATCATCAACATCGGCTCGGTGGTCGTCGCGGCACCGCAACTGGGTAACGCGATCGGATACGTGGCCGCCAAGTCCGGTCTGGTCGGGTTCACCAAACAACTGGCGGCGGAGGTCGCATCCCACGGGGTCACCGCCAACGTCATCAATCCCGGGACGATCAAGACCGAACATCTCGGCGAGTACTTCGAAGCGTCCGGGGTCACCGAGGAGTCGATCGCGTCGGGTATCGCGGTCGGCCGGCTCGGTCGTCCCGGTGAGATCGCTGCGGCGGTGCCCTTCCTGGCATCGGAGCAGGGGAGTTTCACCACCGGCGCGGTCATCAACATCAACGGAGGCGCGGTCAGTGCCTGAGAGGAACGAGCACATGGCAACACTGGACGGAAAGGTCGCACTCGTCACCGGCGGTGCAGGCGGGATCGGGCGTGCGGTCGTCGAGGGTTACGTCGAGGCCGGCGCGAAGGTCGCCGTGCTCGACCGCGACGCAGAACGCCTGGGCGAGCTGGCGGAGACGTTCGGCGACAACGTGGTCACCACGCTGGGGTCGGTGGAGAGCCTCGCCGACAACCAGCGCGCCGTCGACGAGGCCGTGAAGGCCTTCGGCAAGCTGGACGTCTTCGTGGGCAACGCAGGTGTCGGAGCGGGCAATCTCTCCCTCGCCGAGGTCCCGCTCGACAAGCTCGAGGCGGCGATCGACGAGATCTACGCGATCAACGTCAAGGGCTACCTGCTCGGTGCCCGCGCGGCACTGCCCGCCCTGCTGCGCACCGGCGGCAACATGATCTTCTCGTGTTCCATCGCCAGCTACCGCGCCGTCGACGACGGCACGCTCTACGTGTCCACGAAGCACGCCAACCTGGGCATCGTGCGTGGACTGGCGTTCGAGTTCGCGCCGAAGGTCCGCGTGAACGGCGTCGCCATCGGCGTGGCCCGGACGAAGATGGAAGGCCTCGCCGCCCTGGGCCAGGAACCGCTCGACGCGGTGCTGCCCGGCGCCGAGGAGGTCATTCCGCTCGGCTTCATCCCCGAGCCCAGCGACTATGCCGAGGGTTTCGTCTACCTGGCGTCCGACGCAGCACGCGTCGTGACCGGTGAATGCCTCTGGGCGGACAGCGGTTTCGGTATCCGCGGCATCGGCAGCCCGGCAGGTGGACGGGACCTAGACCCCGATCTGCTCGAGGCCTGAGAAGCAACGACGACCGCACCGCGACGAGCCGAGCAAATCGGCTTGTCGCGGTGCGGTCTCGTTTGTTTCGTGCCACCCGCAGTGTTTGTCGTGGTGCCGGGTCGTCGACCCGCAATACTCACTTCATGAGAACTCGCACCACTTCGGTGATCGTCCGCAGCGCCCACGGCACCGCGGCCGTCGAATGGTTCCTCATCATCGCGATCGCCACCATCCTCATCACCCGCCTGTATCTCGAGCTGACCGGCTACCCCCAGGTCGGCAACGGCACCCTGCACATCGCGCACGCGCTGTGGGGCGGGGCGCTCATGATGGTGGCGCTCGTCATCGGGTGGCTGTTCCTGGGTGCCAACGCGCGTGTCACCGCGGTCATCGTGGGCGGTATAGGTTTCGGGTTGTTCCTAGACGAAGTCGGCAAGTTCGTCACCCGCGACAACGACTACTTCTACGGGCCGGCCCCGGAGATCATGTACGTCCTCGTGGTCCTGGTCCTCCTGGCCAGTCGTATCGTCCGCGACCTCAAACCGCCCACAGGTGCCGAGGCGCTCGCCAACGCGGCGTCGATCGCAGCCGAAGGTGTCGCACACGGGCTCCCGGAGCGTCGTCGACAGTTGGCCGAGGATTTTCTCGTCGTCGCCGAGACGAACGGCTTCGACACCGCCACCATCGCCAACGTGCGCGCCCTGCTGGAATCGAGCAGAGGTACGCCGGATCGGCTGATGATCCTGCGGGGTCGGGCCGTGGGACTGATCCCGGACTTCTTCCGCAGCCCACGGTGGGTGTCGATCGTCGGTTGGGGCCTCGTGGTGGCGTCGGGGCTCGCGGTGGTCGTCGGCGCGTTGAGTTTCGTCTTCCCCGAACATCGTTCGGACGACGTCGACTTCTACCTCGAGCTCGCGGACAACGCTCCGGCCACCTGGATTCTCTTCATCAGCGGCATCGTGGTCTTCGTCATGGCCCTACCTGCGATGGTCGCGCGCCGGCGGGGCCTGGCGGGCATCTGGCCGTTGCGGACACTGCGCATCGCGGCGCTGGTGTTCATGCTCAGCAACGCCCTGGTGGACTTCGCGATGGAGGGCTTCGGGGCATTGCTGAACGTGGCCATCGGCCTGTTCACACTCAGCGTGCTCGGCTACCACCTGGCGCAGGCCGTCACGGCGTCGAACGACAGGCGTGATGAACTGAGGGTGTGACTCACCTCGAGCGGGCAGTGGCGGCCGAACGGGTCGAACGATTTCAGCACCGGACCGTCGACGTCCCCGGATCGGCAGCAGCGGCTGTCGTGCTGGCGGTGGCGGAGAAGGACGGCCGACAGGGCATCTGGCTCTGCAAGCGACCGCCGACGATGCGTCGCCACGCGGCCCAGTTCGCGCTTCCCGGTGGCCGGCTCGACCCGGGGGAGGACCACATCACCGCGGGGCTGCGGGAGCTCGACGAGGAGCTCGGTGTGCAGTTGTCGCCCGGTTCGGTGCTCGGGACACTCGACGACTATCCGACCCGGTCCGGTTTCGTGATCACCCCGATCGTCTGCTGGGCCGAGGAGTATCAGGAGCCGACGCCGAATCCGGCCGAGGTGGCGCAGCTGTTCTTCGTGACCTTCCAGGAATTGGCTGTGGAACCGCGGTTCCTGAACATCCCGCAATCGGATCGTCCGGTGATTCAACTGCCCATCGTCGAATCGCTGGTGCATGCGCCGACCGCAGCGGTGATCTACCAGTTCGCGGAGGTGGTTCTGCGGGATCGGCAGACTCGCGTCGACGGTTTCGAACAGCCCGTTTTCGCCTGGAAATGAATCGCCATTTGGGTCAATCGTCATACATGTACGATCGTCCCATCTAATTGTCGACGTATTCAGATGCGCTCTGCGGCACGAATTTCCACTAACCGGACGACACGCATTTGTATGGCACCTCACCCACCGGTTAGGCATGATTACGGGCGTGAACAATGCCAATACTTCGAATACGGCGGCCGATCCGTCCTTCGAGGTCCGCTCAAGTGAATGGGCTCCGGCACCGAGCACGACGCCGCAGCCGCCTGCGATCGAGCCGGCCAAGGTCGTGTACCGCTACGAGTACAAAGATCCCTACGCACCCATGTCGATGCGCAACCAGGTCATCCTGGGCTGCGCGATCTCGCTGGTCGTGATCGCGTTCATGGTCGCGGCGCTGGTGATCGGCTCGCGGTAGTCCCCCGTCGTCGGTCCGACCTCGTCTCGGATCCCTTCGAGGACTAACAGATCGAGAGATAGCAGTCCCGCGCCGTCACGTTGACCGGCAGCGGATCGCTGGGGAATTGCTGCTTGATGGTCTCCTCGGCATTCTGGATCGGGACCGGGGGATTGGTGCCCCAGACGGTCCAACCCAAACCGTTGAACTCGTCGGAATTGCTGGCGTAACCCGAACATGCCCAGAAGACGTTGTATCTGCCCTGCGCGAGCGTCATGGTCTTCGCCGTGTTGCCCTGCGGGGCCTCGAAGGAATCGGACGGGTTCTCGTTGAACGACGAATCGCCGCGCACCGGGACCTCCGGAACCGGGAGGGTCTCGACCGCACACAGCTTCGGATTGTCGGAGTTGTTCACGATCGTGACCGTCACCTCCTGACCTTGAACCAACGGCGGCATCGCCAGGACGTCGTTCGGTCCCGCCGACGCAGGAGACGCGACGGTCGTGGCGGAAACCGCCAATATCCCCACCGCGGCGGTTATCAGGGCTCCGGAACACTTTCGCATGGCTCATGACCTCCTGTTTTGACTTTCTTTTACGGGTCTTTTGAGTGTGGCGAGATATCGAAAACCCATCGGTCGACTTCCGGTTTATTTGTCGACTTATGGAACGGGTCGGGCGAGCGGTCCCGAGAGCGACGAGGAGGTCGGGCCCGACCTGTTCGATCGTGACCGAGATCACGTTGGTTGATGCGTGGCCGGGGAATGTAATCGGACCGCGGTCCGTTTAAAGTGTCAATGGGTCGCGAAGGCCCATGCGAACCGAGATGAACTCGCCCCGTCTGGAAGGACGCAACCATGACCTCAGCAACCACCGTCAAGGCACCCATTCCCGCAGGTACCTGGAATATCGACGCCACCCACTCGACTGTCGGCTTCTCCGTCAAGCACCTCATGGTCAGCAAGGTCCGCGGCACCTTCGACAACTTCTCCGGCACCATCACCGTCGACGAGAACGGCGCACCGTCCGTGCAGGCCGAGATCGACGTGACCTCGATCAGCACCAACAACGCCCAGCGCGACGGCCACATCAAGTCGGCCGATTTCTTCGACGCCGAGAAGTACCCGACCGCGACCTTCGTCTCGACCGGCGTCCGCGAAAACGGGGACGACTACACCCTCGAGGGTGACTTCACACTCAAGGGCATCACCAAGCCGGTCACCCTCGACCTCGAGTTCAACGGCACCAACCCCGGCATGGGCCACGGCACGGTCGCCGGCTTCGACGCCAAGACCGTGATCAACCGCAAGGACTTCGGCATCGACATCGAGATGCCGCTCGAGGGTGGCGGCGTCGTCGTCGGCGACAAGATCACCATCACGCTCGAGATCGAGGCTCTCCAGGCCTGATCGCCCACAAACCCCGTCCGGGCTCGACACCCCAGAGTCCGGACGGCCCACGGACCGGCACCGCGCGACCCCGCGTCGGTGCCGGTCTGTTGTTCTCGGTGCAGGTTTCGACAGTGTCGACCGGCGGGTACGGGTGGGCCGGTAAGCAGAAGGCCGTGAGTCAGTGGAACCACCCACATCGGGACCTTGGATGTGACATGGACGTCACCGACTTCGGTACGCTGCGAGTATCGCCAGCAGGCAGGAGAGGTCCATGGGACGCAGGCGCCGCACCCGCCGTGGCGTGCCGTGGTCGCGGTTGAGACGCCGCACCTCCGGGATGTTGTGGGGACTGCCCACGGTTCCGAGCCCCAAGGCGTGGGCTCGGGTCGGACCGGACATGCGGGCGCGGATCGCCCGCCACGCGACCGTCACGGCGATGACCGGTGTCGTGGCCAGCAACGCACTGATCGGTGTCGAGACCTTCCTTCTCGTGCAACTCGCCTTCAACGGCGGACAGCTCACGTTCGCCGAGACCCTCGGCGCCCCCAACTTCCCGGCCGTCGTCGGCGCGATCATCACCGGCATCCTCGTCAACCTGATACTCGGCCTGCTCGTCTTCCGGCCGCAGCTGAAATGGTTCGTCAGCTGCCAACCCGCCGACCATGCGCGTCGACGCGCCGTGCAACGCATCCCGGGCTACCAACTGCTCGCCACAGTTGGGGCGTGGTTCAGCGCCGCACTGTTCTATGTACTGGTCGCCGACGACCTCACTGTCGCGACCGTTGCCGGCGTCGCGGTGGCGTTCACGCTCGCCGGATTGTCGAGCTCGTGTCTGACCTACCTGTTCGTCGAGCGCGCCGCCCGGCCGCTGGCCATCGTCGTCCTCGAGGACTTCCCCGCCAACCACGTCATGAACGGCGTCCGCGTCAGGTTGTTCGCCGTGTGGGCGGTGAGTTCGGCTGTACCGATGATCGGCCTGCTGACCGTCAACGCGGGGCGCTTCACCGGCATGCTGCCCGACGTGGCCGGCGCCGTCGACTGGACGACCGTGATCCTCACCGTGGTCGGACTCGCCGCCGGTATCCGCGTCATCTACCTGGTCGGCCAGGCCATCACCGATCCGCTGACCGAGATGCGTCGTGCCGTCCACCGCGTCGATCACGGCGACTACGCCGCCCGCGTGCCCGTCTACGACTCGTCGGAACTCGGTGTCCTGCAACACGGATTCAACGTGATGGTGCAAGGACTCGCCGAACGCGACCGGATGCGCGAGATCTTCGCCCGGCACGTCGGTGACACCGTCGCCGACCTCGCCATCTCCGATGGCGTCGGCATGCACGGCACCAACACCGAGGTGGGCGTCCTCTTCGTCGACATCGTCGGCTCGACGCGACTCTCCCAGCACCGCAGTCCGGACGACGTCGCCGAACTCCTCAACGCCTTCTTCAGCATCGTCTTCGACGTCGTCGACCATCACTCCGGCTTCGTCAACAAATTCGAGGGCGACGCCGCGCTGGCCGTCTTCGGCGCGCCCGTCGAGATCGACGATCCGGCCGGCCATGCGCTCGCCGCCGCCCGAGAGCTCGCCGACCGCCTCGCCAAGAGTCTCGACATCCGCTGGGGGATCGGCGTCTCCCACGGCGAGGTCTTCGCCGGCAACATCGGCGCCGAACGACGCTACGAATACACCGTCATCGGCGATCCGGTAAACGAGTGCGCCCGCCTGTCCGACATGGCCAAAACGGGTCGCATCCCCGCCCTCGCCAGCGGCGCCGCCATCGAATCCGCGGGTCCCGAATCCGACGAATGGGAACTTCTCGGCAGCCGGATCATGCGCGGCCGGTCCCAGCCGACCGAGTTCTACGCTCCCTCCGAACTCGTCGAACGGCTCGGGTCGTCGGGCAACCTGATCGCCGAACTGCTGCGCCCCGCACGACGCATCGTCGGCGCCAACCCCCTGCGGCTGACGACGTTCTTCGGCGGCTGACCGGACCCTCTGCTGGCTGAGCCCGGCCGAGGCGAAAACCGAGGGCGGTGTCGAAACCCCCCGCAACTCGAGACGAATCGTTGACGGCGTTCCGGGGCGTCAATAGCGTGGGCCGCAGGGTCGCGGCGAGGACGCCGGACCGACACACCATCCCAGGGGGCTGCGATGAGCGGTTGGACGTCAGCGAACATTCCAGATCAGACGGGGCGCACCTTCGTGGTGACCGGCGCCAACAGCGGCCTCGGGGCCGAGTCGGCCAAGGCGCTCGTCGCCGCCGGCGCCAACGTCATCATGGCGTGCCGCAACACCGCCAAGGCCGACGCCGTGGCGTCGAAGCTCGGACCCAACGCGACCGTCGCCCAACTAGACCTTGCGGACCTGGCGTCGGTTCGGGCGTTCGCATCGAGCTTCACCGGCGCCGACGTCCTCATCAACAACGCCGGACTCATGGCCGTGCCACTCCGCCGCACCGCAGACGGCTTCGAGATGCAGATCGGCACCAACCACCTGGGCCACTTCGCGCTCACCGCACTGCTGCTGCCGAAGATCACCGACCGCGTCGTGACCGTGTCGTCGGGCGTGCACCAGATCGGGAACATCCAGCTCGACGACTTCAACTGGGAGCAGCGCCGCTACCGCCGCTGGCAGGCCTACGGCGACTCCAAGATGGCCAACCTCATGTTCGGGCTCGAGCTTGCCAAGCGGCTGGAGGAGGCCGGGTCGTCGAAGCAGTCGTTCATCGCCCATCCCGGTTACGCCGCAACGGAATTGCAGGGTCGGAGCGAGAACTTCGTGGACGTCCTCGCGAAGCTGTCGAACAAGCTGCCGATCGCGCAGCCGGCCGCGGACGGGGCACTGCCTCAGCTCTACGCCGCGACGATGTCGAGCCTGCCGTCCGGCACCTACTACGGACCGACCAAGTTCTTCGGGCTGCACGGTGCTCCCGGACGCAACAAGTACAAGAAGGCGGCCGACGACGCCGACTTCCGCGCGGCGCTCTGGGCGGAATCGGAGAAGCTGACAGGGGAGAAGTTCGACGTGTCGGCGGGTTCTGCGGGTTGAGTAGGTGAGGAACGTTAGCGACGAGCCGTATCGAAACCAGGCTGGTGGGCTGACCTCGATATGGACCTCGGCTAGCGCCTCGGTCCTACTCGGCCAGCAGGGGATCGTGTCTGGTTTGGCTATCGGGCCTACTCGGTCAGCAGGGGTCGTGTCTGGTTTGGCTATCGGTCCCACTTACTCGGCCAGCGGGACCGCTGGTTGAGTAGTGAGGAGCGTTAGCGACGAGCCGTATCGAAACCAGCTCCGCAGCGGGCTTATTCGCCCGGCGGGGCGGCGTCCCGCTTCCACTTCTTGCGCGCCAGCTCCGGCAGCAACTCGAACTGCCCATTGATGAGCGCCAAGCGTTTTGCTCGCGACCAGCCGTGGAGATGTACTTCGGCGTCATATGCCTCGCCGACGTGCTCGAACTCTTGTTGGTAGACGAGCCGTACTGGTCGGCGAGATCGGGTGTACACCGAACCCCGCCCGCTGTCGTGTTGCTGGATCCGATTCTCTAGGTTTCGTGTGCTTCCGACGTACAGACTGCCGTCGGAGCATTCGAGAATGTAAAGGTACGCGCCCATGCAAGGACTATCGATCGAGATGACTGAGCGCTCGGTCCGGAAACGCACAGCGCCGTGCCGGCATCTCACTTTGTCCACAAGTGGTTTCGATACGGTCCTCGGCTAGCGCCTCGGACCTACTCAACCAGCGATGGGACGGCTAGCGCCTCGGACCTACTCAACCAGCGATGGGACGGCTAGCGCCTCGGACCTACTCAACCAGCGATGGGGCGGCGTGCGCCTCGGTCCTACTCGGCCAGCGATGGGGCGGCGTGCGCCTCGGTCCTACTCGGCCGGCGATGGGACGGCTTGCGCCTCGGTCCTACTCGGCCGGCGATGGGACGGCTTGCGCCTCGGACCTACTCAACCAGCGATCCGGGTGTGACTACTGGACCGAGAACGCGATGCTGTTCGACGCGCCGGAGACCAGGTCGGTGACGCGGATGGTGAAGTTGCCGCCGCCCTTGAAGAAGTAGGACTTCACCGCGGTGCAGTCCTGCGTCTTGTACAGCGCGGCTTCCTTGGGAACCTTGGGTCCGGCGAGGCGGACCTCCATGCGGCACTCGTTGCCGTCGACGATGGGGCCGGCGTCGATGATGGAGTTCCAGCGCACGCCGAGACGCGAGTTCTTGGGGAAAGTGCCCGGAGTGATCTCACGGACGCCCTTCGGGTTGTAGACCCAGACGTTGATGGACTTCACGCCGTTGCGTGCGTCCGGGCGGCCGAGCTTGCCGTAGTGGGTGACCTTGTCACCCGACGACCCGAAGGCCGAACTTCCGGCGTCGAGGCTGCCGCTGGCGCTACCGAACAGGTCGCCGACCGGATCGGCGGTCGCCGGAGCGATCGGGATCAGCATGGCGGCAGCAGCCAACAGGCCGGCGATACCGGAGCGCTTCATCGAGTTCCCCCTTGTAACGTTTTATAACGGAATGATTAAAGCATCGACTCGAATAGAGTGCTGTGGGCCATTTCACATTTCGACCTCTGCGCGGTGGGTGGAATGTGCACTTGGCCACTGCCGGATCGGGTGGGGGCCGCTTGACCTGCGTGGACGGGCTTCACGGCCTGGCTCGAAAGTGTGAGTGACGCCTCGCGCGCGTATAGAGTCCGCAGGTTCGACAATTCCCGATACAGAGGAGTCCGCGGTGCGGAGTTCCGCAAAGGCCGCCCCCGAAGCCATCTCCCCGGCCGACCGCCAGTCCGTCCTGTTGACGCTGCGCTCGCCGAGCCGGCTGCGGACCGAGATCCTGGCCGGACTCGTCGTCGCACTGGCCCTGATCCCCGAGGCCATCTCGTTCTCGATCATCGCCGGCGTCGACCCGCGCGTCGGCCTGTTCGCGTCGTTCACCATGGCGGTGACCATCGCGATCGTCGGCGGTCGTCCCGCGATGATCTCGGCCGCCACCGGAGCCGTCGCGCTGGTGGTCGCGCCACTGGTCGAGAGCCACGGGTTGCAGTACCTGATCGCCGCGGTCCTGCTCGGCGGCATCCTCCAGGTGCTCCTCGGCGCGCTCGGCGTCGCGAAACTGATGCGGTTCATCCCGCGCAGCGTGATGGTCGGCTTCGTCAACGCGCTGGCCATCCTCATCTTCTCCGCGCAGGTGCCGCACCTGCTGGGCGTGCCGTGGCTGGTGTATCCGATGGTGGCGATCGGCATCGCGATCATCGTCCTGTTCCCGCGCCTGACGACCATCGTGCCGGCGCCGTTGGTCGCCATCGTGCTGCTGACCGCGGTCACCCTCATCGCGAGCCTCAAGGTGCCGAATGTCGGTGACGAGGGCGAACTCCCGGACAGTCTGCCGACACTGCTGCTGCCCGACGTTCCGTTCACCTGGGACACCTTGTCCGTCATCGCGCCGTACGCTCTCGCGATCGCGATCGTCGGCCTCCTCGAGTCGCTGATGACCGCCAAGCTCGTTGACGACATCACCGACACCCACTCCAACAAGTCCCGCGAGGCCGTCGGGCAGGGGATCGCCAACCTCGTCACGGGCTTCTTCGGCGGCATGGGCGGTTGCGCGATGATCGGGCAGACGATGATCAACGTCAAGGAATCCCGTGCGCGCACAAGGATTTCGACGTTCCTGGCCGGTGTCTTTCTGCTGATCCTCGTCGTGGGACTGGGTGACGTGGTCGCCAAGATCCCGATGGCGGCACTGGTCGCGGTGATGATCATGGTGTCGGTCGGCACCTTCGACTGGCATTCCATCTACCCGAAGACGCTGCGGCGCATGCCCCGGTCGGAGACCGCCGTGATGTTGGCGACGGTCGCGGTGACGGTCGCGACGTCGAATCTCGCGTACGGCGTCGTCGTCGGCGTACTGACCGCGTCGGTGCTGTTCGCGCGTCGCGTCGCGCACATGACGGAGGTCGTGGTGGTCGCCGGGCCCGACCCCGACACCCGCGTGTACGAGGTCCGCGGCGAGCTGTTCTTCGCGTCGAGCAATGACCTCGTCTACCAGTTCGACTACACCGCCGACGAGTCCCACGTCGTCATCGACATGAGTGACTCGCACGTGTGGGATGCGTCGTCGGTTGCGACCCTCGACGCCATCACCACCAAGTACAAGGCCAAGGGCAAAGACGTCACGATCGTTGGGCTCGACGACGCCAGCGCCGAACGCCACGGCCGGTTGAGCGGACATCTGGGCGGGGAGTAGCCCGACTTTCGCTCACTCGTTCCGTTCGCGCTCACTCGTCAAAGGTGAGCGCGAACGGAACCAGTGAGCGGTTTATCGAACGTGCGTTCGATCTAGGTGTACGGTGGGTGCATGTCCATCGGCATCCAGGGCTCGTTGTTCGCCGAGGTCGCCGCGGAACCGGCGCTCTCGGACCTGTCGACCTCGATGACGCGGCGTCCACTCACCGACGGCGCGTGGGTGGACCTGTGCCCGGGCTGGATCAGCGGGCCGGACGAGTTGTTCGATCGGCTTCGACGTCATGTGCCGTGGCGAGCCGAGCGACGACAGATGTACGACCGCGTCGTCGACGTCCCGCGGCTGGTCTCGATCTATCAGAAAGACGATCCGTTCCCAGACGGGTTGATCACCGAGATACGGTCATCGCTCTCGCGGCATTACCGCGACGAGCTGCCGGAAGGTTTCGCGACCGCGGGGATCAGCCTCTACCGCGACGGCAACGATTCGGTGGCGTGGCACGGGGACCGCATCGGCCGGGCGTCGACGCACGACACGATGGTCGCGATCATCTCCCTCGGCGCCCCACGGCCGCTGATGCTGCGGCCGCGGGGCGGCGGGAAGTCGCTGAAGTTCACCCTGTCGTCCGGTGACCTGTTGGTCATGGGTGGCAGCTGCCAGCGCACGTGGGAACACGCGGTCCCCAAGGTGCGCGGCGTCGGCGCCCGGATCAGCATTCAGCTGCGGCCGCCGGGGGTGTGGTGATCAGTAAGGAGGGGATGTAGAAGTTGTGGACGCCATACGCCCACAACTTCTACGAAATCCTCAGCCGGCGTTGGAGATCGGCGTGATCGGCAACCGCAGCGCGGCGGGTGCGTAGTCGGGCACCGTCGGACGCACCGGCGGCACCGGGGAGATCGGCTGGTACGCCGACCCGAGCTCCGGACGCGGGTCGGCCTCACCGGCATTCGGCCACATGGCGAGCGCGCGTTCGGCCTGAGCGGTGATCGTCAGCGACGGGTTCACGCCCAGGTTCGCCGACACCGTCGAACCGTCGACGATGTGTAGACCCGGGTGGTTGAACACGCGGTGGTACGGGTCCACGACGCCGTCGGCGGCGGACCGTCCGATCGAGCAACCGCCGAGGAAGTGCGCGGTCATCGGGATGTTCAGCCAGTCGACGATGGAACCGCCGGCGTCGCCGTCGATCTCGTCGGCCATCTTGCGGACGGCTTCATGGCCGACCGGGATCCAGGTCGGCGGGGGATCGCCGGCACCCTGCTTGCTGCGCAGCATCGGACCGAAACGGCCGCGGCGGGCGAACAGTTCGAGCGAGTTGTCGGCGGTCTGCATCACCAGGGCGATGATCGTGCGTTCCGACCAGCGTCGAACCGAGAGTCCACGCAGCGTGACCAGCGGATGCTTGATCATCTCGACGAGGGCGGCCAGCGGACGCGGCAGGCGGCCGTCGCCGTCGATGAGCATCGCCTGCAGCATTCCGATCAGGTTGCTGCCCTTGCCGTATCGCACGGGTTCGATGTGGGTGTGCTCGTTCGGATGGAACGACGACGTGATCGCCACACCCTCGGTGTAGTCGACCTTCAGGTCGGTGGCGGTTGCGGCCAGGACGGCCTCCGAGTTGGTGCGGACCACCTTGCCCAGACGCGACGACAGGCCGGGCAGGTTGCCGCTCTGCTGCATGTCGAGCAGCAGCTTGTTGGTGCCGTACGTGCCGGCCGCGAACACCACGTGGTCGGCGGTGAACGAGCGACGGCCCCGACGCGACCAGCGTCGGCCGGTTCGATGCGTCCCCACCGTGTACCCGCCCTCCGACAGCGGGCGGACGGTGTCGACGGTCGTCATCGGGATGACGGTCGCACCGGCCTGTTCGGCGAGATACAGATAGTTCTTGACCAGCGTGTTCTTCGCGCCTACGGGGCAACCGGTCATGCAGGCGCCGCAGTCGGTACAGCCGGTGCGGGCGGGGCCGGCGCCGCCGAAGAACGGGTCCTCGACGGTCTTGCCCGGCTCGCCGAAGAACACGCCGACGGGGGTGTGGACGAAGGTGTCGCCCGCGCCCATGTCCTCGGCGACCTTGCGCATGACGCGGTCGGCCGGCGTGACCTTTGGGTAGGTGGTCACGCCGAGCATCCGCGACGCCTGGTCGTAGTAGGGGTCGAGTTCGGCGGCCCAATCGGTGATCCGACCCCAGTGCGGGTCGTCGAAGAACGCGGGGAGCGGACGGTAGAGCGTGTTCGCGTAGTTGAGCGATCCGCCGCCGACACCCGCGCCGGCCATGACCAACACGTCGCGCAGGAGGTGCATCCGCTGCACGCCGAACATGCCCAGGGCCGGGGCCCACACGTAATCCTTGAGGCGCCAACTGGTCTTGGGCAGGTCGCCGTCGGCGAAACGACGGCCGGACTCGATGACCGCGACGCGATAACCCTTCTCGGTCAACCGGAGTGCGGCCACCGAGCCGCCGAATCCGGAACCGATGACGATGGCGTCGTAGTGGTCGGCGTCGTTGCGACCAAGTCTTTTCACTGGGCGAGGGTCCTTTCGGGATCGGTGTCGGTGGCGGAGGCCTCGACGGTTTCGGCAACGGCCGGGATGGCGTCGTCGAAGCGGTGGTCGGCGGCCACGAAGGACGCCATCTGGCGGCGGAAGTCGCTGGTGAACTTGGGCCACATGACGGAGTTGCGGCCGGTGGAGTCGAGGTACCAGCTCGAGCAGCCGCCCGAATTCCACACGGTGCGTGCGAGTTCGGGGTCGAGCTCGGCGTTGTAGGCGTCCTGTGCAGCCTGGGTGACCTCGAACGAGGAGTGTCCGGAGCCGGTGACCTCGGCGATCGTCTTCGACATGTAGTACGCCTGCGGCTCGAGCATCAGCACGATCGAGCTGTGGCCCAGGTTGGTGTTGGGTCCGTACAGGAAGAACAGATTCGGGAAGCCGTGGACCTCGACGCCGCGGTAGGCCTGAGGCGATCCCTGCCAGGTCTCGGCCAGGGTGCGTCCGTCGCGGCCGGTGACGGCCTTCGCGATGGGCGGCTGGGTGGGGGTGAACCCGGTGGCGAAGACGACGGTGTCGACCTCGTGCTCACGACCCTGATCGTCGACGGCGCCGTTCGCGGTGAGGCGGGTGATGGCGCCGGTCACGGTGGCGTTGTCGCGCTGGAGGGCCGGGAACCACTTGTTGGTCAACAGCATCCGCTTGCAGCCGATGGTGTACTCGGGGGTGAGGCGCTTACGGAGGGAGCGGTCGCGGACCTGGACCCGGAGCTGGGCCAGGGCAAGGGTTTTCGCGATCGGCAGCAGCTTGGGGTTGCGGGCCATCATCAGCACGTAGGCCTCGCGGTAGGCCCACACCATCTTGCGGACCAGGCGGTGCACGCCGGGGACACGCTTGTAGAGGGCGCGTTCGGCCGGGCCGATGTTGCGGTCGAGGCGCGGCACGACCCAGGCGGGGGTGCGCTGGAAGACGGTGAGATGTCCGACGGTGTCGACGATCTCCGGCACGATCTGGATTGCCGACGCGCCGGTGCCGACGATGGCGACCTTGCGTCCGCGCAGGTCGTGGGTGTGATCCCACTGGGCGGAGTGGAAGATCTTGCCGGTGAACTCGTCGGCGCCGGGGACATCCGGCACGCCGGGTTCCGACAGTGCGCCGGGAGCGGCGACGAGGAAGCGGGTCCGGATCTGACCCTGCGTCGTGTCGACGACCCACTCCTGGGCGGCACCGTCCCACCGAGCGGCGGTCAGGGCGCAGTTGTAGCGGATCCGATCGTCGTAATCGGCTGCGACGGAACGCAGGTAGCTGTGGATCTCGTGGCGTCGACCGTAGGTGTGCGACCAGTCCGGGTTCGGGGCGAACGACAGTGAGTAGAGCGAGGTCGGGACGTCGCAGGCCGCGCCGGGGTAGTCGTTCTCGCGCCAGACCCCGCCGGCGCCCTCGGCGCGCTCGATCGCGAGGGTCGTCAGACCGGGATGATCCTTGCGCAGCCGGTGCAGTGCGGCGAGGCCGCCGAATCCGACGCCGACGACGAGAACGTCGACGTGCTCGGGTAGCGAACTGATGTCAGCCATGGTTCAACAGGTCCTTCCAGATGGGCAGAAGTCGGTCGATGTATTCGCGGTCGGCGTCGGGGGATCGCAGGATGCGCGACACCGCGAGGCCGCGTGCGAGTTCGATGGAGAGCTCGAGTTCGGCCGGGGTGTAGCGGTCGCCGAAGATCTCGGCGCACCCAACGGCCAGGGCGTCGGAGACCCGCTGTTCGAGCGGGATCAGCGCGGTGCGCAGCTCGACGTCGCAGCGCGCGGCCACCCAGAGTTCGAGCGCTGCGTCGAACAGCGGTCCGCTGAACGACTCGATCAGAACCTCGAGTCCCTCATCGCCCGTACGCGGGCGCGACAGGACTTCCTCGAGGCGACGATCGACGAGGTGTCCGACGGCTGCGACGACCAGCGATTCCCGGGTGGGGAAGTGATGCAGCAATGCGCCGCGGGACACACCTGCGCGCCGATTGACCTCCTGGGTCGTGGTGGCCGCATAGCCGACCTCGACCAATGCTTCGACCGCGGCGTCGAGGACCCGGGTGCGGGTCGCCGCGGTGCGTTCGGCCTGGGTACGCCGGCGCGGGGTGCTGGTGGGCTCGGTCACAGTGGCGAGCGTAACACACAAACAGTCCGGACTGCTTGTAAGTGTTTGGCGGGCCCCCTGTTGTGTGAACCCGCCGGGCCTGGAGGGGCTCGAAACACGGAAAGGGCTGGGTTTGCGGACGCGGGGTAGGTTCGACGGCATGCGATTCGGACTCTTCATTCCCCAGGGCTGGCGGCTTGATCTCGTGGGTATCGACCCGGCGAACCAGTGGGAGGTGATGTCGTCGGTCGCGAACCGCGCCGAATCCGCAGGCTGGGACTCGGTCTGGGTCTACGACCACTTCCACACCGTTCCGCTGCCGACGGACGAGGCCACGCACGAGGCCTGGACCCTCGTCTCCGCACTCGCGGCGACGACGAGCCGCGTCGACATCGGCCAGATGTGCACCGCGATGAGCTACCGCAACCCGATGTACCTGGCGAAGGTCGCGGCGACCGCAGACCTCATCTCCGGAGGCCGAGTGCAGATGGGCATCGGCGGCGGCTGGTACGAGCACGAATGGCGCGCCTACGGATACGGATTCCCCTCGGCCGGTGAGCGTCTCGCCCGGCTCGACGAGGGCGTGCAGATCATGAAGCAGGCGTGGGAGACCGGCCGCGCCACCCTCGACGGCAAGCACTACACCGTCAACGACGCCATCTGTCAGCCGCAACCGACCGCCGGGAAGCTGCCGCTGTGGATCGCCGGCGGTGGTGAGAAGAAGACGCTCCGGATTGCAGCGCAGTACGCCGACTACACCAACTTCGACGGCACGCCTGAGGGCTTCGCCCACAAATCATCTGTGCTGCAACAACATTGCACCGACCTCGGACGCGACTTCGACGCGATCGTCCGGTCCGCGAACTACAACGTCATGCTCGGCGAGACCGAGGCCGACGTGGAACGCAAGCTCGACGACCTCGAGTCGCGGCTCGCGAAGATCGTCGGACCCGAGGCGGCGTCGGGCAGCATGGGCGCCTTCCGCGGGATGCCCGCGGTCGGGACGCCGGAGAAGGTCGCGGAGAACCTCCGCGGACTCGAGGACGCCGGAATGTCCTATGGGATTTTCTACTTCCCGAACATCGCTCATGACCGCGAGGACCTCGAGATGTTCGAGCAGCACGTGGTGCCGGCGTTGCGCTGATTGCACCTGCGGCAGTTGGTCCCGATATCCGGGGCCAGCTGCCGCAACGTGTTTGGAGCTCGGGTCGCCGGGGGGGCGTCGCTTCCTTTCGATACGCTCGCAAGCTCGCTACTCAAGGAGCGGAGTGGTGCTCGCAAGCTCGCTACTCAAGGAGCGGAGTGGTGCTCGCAAGCTCGCAAACTCAAGGAGCGGAGTGGTGCTCTCGCTACTCAAGGCGCGGCGCCGTGCTTGCGATCTCGCTACGTAAGGAGCGAGGTTACAGCTTTCGTAGACGCTCCGCGGCGTCGGCGATGACGTCGTCGCGTTTGGCGAAGGCGAAGCGGATGAGGTGGTGCCAGGGTTGGCGGTCGTCTGCGAACACGCTGACCGGGACCGCGGCGACGCCGATGCGTTCGGGGAGGGACCGGCAGAACTCGATGCCGTCGTCGACGCCGAGGGGGCGTGGGTCGGCGCAGACGAAATAGGTTGCCTCGCTGCGGTGTACATCGAAACCGGCGTCGAGTAGAGCGGCGGTGATCATGTCGCGCTTGTTCTGCAGCGCGGCGGCCGATGCCCGGACCCAGCCGAGTTCGTTGTCGAGGGCGTGTGCGACGGCCGGCTGGAACGGTCCGGAGCCGACGTAGGACATGTACTGCTTGGCGGTCTTGGTCGCGGCGATCAGTTCGGGCGGTCCGCTGATCCAGCCGACCTTCCAGCCGGTGCAGTTGAAGGTCTTGGCGGCGCTGGAGATCCGGAGCGTGCGTTCCTTCATACCCGGCAGGGTCGCGATCGGGGTGTGGGTGCGGCCGTCGAACAGCAGGTGTTCATACACCTCGTCGGCGACCACGATCACGTCGAATTCGATGCAGAGTCGGGCGATCTCGGCGAGATCGTCGTCGGAGAGCACGGTGCCGGTCGGGTTGTGCGGCGTGTTCAGCATGAACACCGCGGTTTTCGGTCCGAACGCATCCGCGAGACGCTCGCGGTCCAGGCGGAAACCGTCGCCGTCGGGGATGAGCGGGACGACGCGTCGAACACCTCCGGCCATCGCGGCGGTGGCGGCGTAGGCGTCGTAGTAGGGCTCGATCATGATGATCTCGTCGCCGGGCTCGATGAGTCCGACGACGGCGCCGGCGATCGCCTCGGTGGCGCCGACGGTGACGAGCACCTCGCGGTCGGGGTCGTAGTCGAGGCCGTACTGCTCGCGCTGGTGACGCGCGACCGCGTGTCGCAACTCCGGGACGCCGATCCCGGGCGGGTACTGGTTGCGGCCGTCGGTGATCGCGCGGCGAGCGGCCTCGAGCATCGACTCGGGGCCGTCGGTGTCAGGGAAACCCTGTCCCAGATTGATGGCGTCGTGCTCGACGGCCAGGGCCGACATCTCGGCGAAGATCGTGGTCATGAACGGCCGCAGACGGGTTGCGGTCCTGCTCTCGAAGGACATGCGTCCAGGGTGGCACATCGCTCGCGGCGCAGAATTGGGACTCGTTCCGAGCTGCCCGATTGTTTCTGCGTTTCGCCACGTCGCCGCAGCGTACGATCCCTCGCATGACAGCGCCGGTGGTGGTTCACCAGCATGGTCGCGCGGGACATGGGGTCACCGCGATCGTGGGGTGTGCCGCGCTGTTCGTCCTCGCCGCGTGTTCCTCGGTCGACCGCGTGACCAACAACGTCTTGAAGCCGACCGACGTGGCGATCGGGCAATGTGTACAGGTCAGGTCGGCCGACGGCGACAAGTCGAACGTCGAGGCGACAAAGGCCGAGTGCGACGCCGACGGGATGACCTTCATCGCCTCCCAGGTCGTGCCCGGCGAATGCGGAGAGTACGAGAACTATCTGACCTTCCCGGACACCTCTGATCGGCTCTGCCTGATGCCGAATTTCGTGCGGGGCCAGTGCTACGAGATCCCGCAGTCGGCGGGTGGCTCGCTGGTCGACTTCAAGGAGGTCGACTGCACTGCCGATGCGGGCGCCGAAGCCGTGATCTATCGCGTCGAGACGGACGGCGACGGCTCCCTCGAGTGCGCCGAAGGTCAGGTCAAGGCCACCTACGACAAGCCCGAGCCGCGTGTGTTCTGCCTGGCGTCGCTGTCCGGCGGCTGACCTCGCCGCCGCGCGGCCAGGTCCACCCGGAGTGGTCCGGTTGAGCGACTTCGGGTCACATTGTGGTCGCCGCACACGGTCTGGAGGCGCAGACTTGGCGCACCTGCCCGAGAAGGATGAGGAGGGGCGATGCCGCGGAATCCCGGCGAGCACTTCGCCGGCTATACGATCATCCGACTCATCGGTCGAGGCGGAATGGGCGAGATCTACCTGGCCCGGCACCCACATCTGCCGCGCGACGAGGCGCTGAAGGTCCTACCCGCGGAACTCAGTCGCGACCCGATGTACCGGCAACGCTTCGTCAAAGAGGCCGAACACGCGTCGAGCGTCGTGCATCCGTCGATCGTCACGATCTTCAACTCCGGTGAGTACGACGGTCATCTGTGGATCGCGATGGAGTACATCGACGGCATCGATGCCCTCAAACTGCTGCGGAAGACCCCGCAGGGCCTCGACCCCCGCACTGTCATCGCGATCGTCCGGTCCGTCGGCGCCGCCCTCGACCGCGCCCATGCGACCGGCCTGCTGCACCGCGACGTCAAACCCGCCAACATCCTGCTCCAGGGACTCGACGGTCCGGAACCGCGAGTGTTGCTCGCGGACTTCGGGATCGCGAAGTCTGAGCAGGACGTCAGCCACCTGACGTCGACGAACGTCTTCCTCGGCACCGTGGCCTACGCTGCGCCGGAGCAGCTGCTCGGCGACGCGGTCGACGCCCGCGCCGACCAGTACGCCCTCGCCGCCACCGTCTTCGAACTCCTCACCGGCCGACCGCCGTTCCAGGGCGCGAGCACGGCGTCGATCATCGCCCACCACCTGCAGTCGATGCCGCCGCGACTGTCGAGCCTGCGTCCCGGGATCTCACCCGCCGCCGACGCGGTGTTCAACCGCGCGCTGGCCAAGGAGCCCGGTCGTCGCTACCCGTCGTGCCGCGAGTTCGGCGTCGAACTCCAACGTGCACTGACCGCGCCCGGACCGCCGGGTGCTTCCTTTCAGCAGCCGGATGCCCATCAGCCACCGCAGCCGCCGTATGGAGGCCGGCCGGCCGCTGCGGCCTCACCTGGGACACAGGGCCATCCGCCCGGACAGCTCCCACCGGGGACGTATCCCGGTGGATACCAGGGCTATTCGTCACAACCCGGCTACCCGCCGCCGCCGTCGGAGAAGAAGGGGGCGGGGGTGCTGATCGCGCTCGGTGCCGTGGCGCTGGTTCTGGTCCTCGCGATCGTCGCCGGCGTCGTCTACGTGGCGACCAAGGTGTCGTCGACGCCCGACGCTTCCGGAACGTCGACGACCGCGTCGGCGCCGGCGGCGACCACCCCGAGCCAGAGTCCCGCGGCGCGCACCACCGATACGACGCCGCTGTCGGTCACGGGGCCTGACGACGTGCAGGCCGGCGAGTGCGTGAACATCGCCATGCAGGCCGGGTCGTCGACGACGGTGCTGGCGTCGAAGGTGGACTGCGACTCGGCGGGCATGAACTTCTACACCGCGTCGATCGTCCCCACCGCGACTCCCTGTGCCAGCGAACAGAATTCGACGCTGACCTTTCCGAACAGCACCCGGAAGCTGTGCCTCACGCCGAACTTCTACGAGGGACTCTGCTACCTGATCCCGAAGGAGGGCGGGTCGCTGGCCGACTATCGCGAGGTCCCGTGCGCGAGCGCACCCGCGTTGCGGACGGTGCTCGCGCAGGTGACCAGACGAGGCGCGTCGACCATCACCTGCGCCGCCGGCGAGGCCCGCTGGACGTTCCTCCAACCCGAGTCGATCGGGTACTGCCTGATGGAGGTGTGAGGGTCGCTGCCGGCCGAGTGCGTCGACAGAGCGGAGCGAGGACGCCGTGTATCGAGGTCGGGCTGGTTTCGATACGGCTCGTCGCAAACTCCTCGCCTACTCAACCAGCGGGGGCAGCTCGTCGCAAGCTCCTCGCCTACTCAACCAGCGGGGGCAACTCGTCGCAAGCTCCTCGCCTACTCAACCAGCGGGGGGGGGGGCGGCTTATACAAATCAGACGCTGCCGACGAACTCGAGGGTGTAGATCTCGGTGGTCGCCCTATAATTAAAAACAGTGCGCGGGTGGGGGGGGGGGGGGGGGGGGGGGGGGGGGGGGGGGGTGGGGGTGGGGTGGGGGGGGGGGGGGGGGGGGGGGCGGGGGGGGTGGGGGGGGGGTGGGGTGGGGGGGGGGGGGGGGGGGGGG
>NZ_JAJQJP010000037.1:0-79706 GCF_021245825.1 Gordonia metallireducens
CGCCAAGGCCGTGCTGGCCGCGGGGGCCGCCGAGCTGGGCGTCGCGCACATCGCCGAGGCCCGCGCACTGCGCGCCGCCGGCCTCGACGCCCCGATCACCGCATGGCTGCACGCCCCGGGTGCGGACTTCGCGGGCGCGGTCGCCGACCACATCGACATCGCCCTGTCCTCGGCCAGGCAGCTCGACGCGGTGGTCGCCGCCGCCCGGGCCGCCGGAGTCACTGCGCGCGTCACGGCCAAGGTCGACACCGGCCTCAACCGCAGCGGGGTCGCCGCCGACGAATGGGACGACTTCTCCGAGAAGATCGCGAAGGCGCACGCCGAGGGCGCGGTCACCGTCCGCGCGGTGATGTGCCACCTCGCCCGCGGCGACGAACCCGAGCATCCGCTCAACAGCGAACAGGCCGCCCGGCTCGACGCCGCGGCCGCCGACCTCGCCCGCCTCGGCGCGGCGCCCGAGATCATGCACATGGCGAACTCGCCTGCGGCACTGACCCGTCCGGACCTGGCGCGCGACATGGTCCGGCCCGGGATCGCCCTCTACGGCCGCACGCCGGTCCCCGAACTCGGTGACTTCGGACTCATCCCGGCCATGACGCTGACGGCTCGGGTCGCGCTGGTGAAGAACGTCGCCGCCGGCACCGGCGTCTCCTACAGCCACACCTGGATCGCACCGCACGACACCGTCGTCGCGGTCGTCCCCGCCGGCTACGCCGACGGGGTGCCGCGACTGCTGTCGGGTCGAATCCGGGTTCGCATCGGCGACCGACTGTTCGACGGCATCGGCCGTATCTGCATGGACCAGTTCGTCATCGACCTCGGACCCGACGGGTCCGGGGTGCGGGAGGGCGACGAGGTCGAACTCTTCGGCACCGGTGCCCGTGGTGGCATCACGGCCAAGGACTGGGCCGACGCCATCGGCACCATCGACTACGAGATCGTCTCCCAGGTCGGCAGCCGTGCGGTTCGACGCTACGTGAACGCGGTCGGCGATGAGGCGGTGGCCGACGAGTGAGCGGGGTGAGTGTGGTGGACGATTCCGAACGCGTCGGGCTGCTGGCCGGGGTGGCCGGTGTCGCCGCACTGGGCGGAATGGCGGCGATCGGTGCGGCGCGCAACCTCGCGCGCAAGAGCGTGGTCGGCAAGACCGACCCGCACGCCGACATCGACCTCACCACGATGTACGACGAGAACGCGCGAACCGTGACCACCGACGACGGCCTCGATCTCGCGGTCCGGACCATCGACCTCGGTGACGTCCCGAACGGCACGCCGCCCGAGCTCACCATCGTCTTCGTGCACGGGTTCAGCCTGCGGCTCGCGAGCTGGCACTTCCAATGCGAACAGCTTGCCGAGGAGTGGGCGGACCGCAACTACCGCTTCGTGTTCTACGACCACCGCGGCCACGGCGAGAGCGATCCCGCGCCGGCGGAGACCTGCACGATCGCGCAGCTCGCCGACGACGCCGCGGCCGTCATCCGCTCGACGGTGACCAGCGGACCCGTTGTGGTGGTGGGACATTCGATGGGCGGCATGACGGTGATGGGTCTGGCGCGCCGACACCCGGCGCTGTTCTCGTCCACCGGACCGGTTGCCGGGGTCGGTCTCGTCGCGACCGCCTCTCGGGGGTTGACCGAAGCGGGCCTCGGTGAGGGCCTCGGCAATCCGGTGGTCGACGCCTTCCGGCTGAGTGTTCGTCGAGCACCGCGCCTGGTCCAGGCCGGCCGCGGATTGACCCGCCAGGCCCTCGAACCGGTGCTCGTCGCGGCCAGCTTCGGTCCGGCGTTCTTCAGTCCGGCGCTCGGTAGCGCCGTGGAGAAGATGATCCAGTCCACGCCGATCGAGACCATCGTGAACTTCCTGCACGCCTTGGAGATCCACGACGAGTCGACGGCTCTGCCGGTGCTGGCGCAAGTGCCCACGACCGTCGTCTGCGGCGACAAGGACCGGCTGACACCCCTGCCGAACTCGGTGCGCATGTTCGCCCAGCTCGGTCCGGACTCCCGTCTCGTGGTGGTCAAGGGCGCCGGACACATGGTCCAGATGGAGGAACCACGATTGGTCAGCGACGCGATCGTCGACCTGGTGGACCGCGCCCGGGTCGCCCTGCCGGCCCCTCGTCGACGCTGGTGGAAGAGGCGGGCGAAGGCATGAGCCCCGAGGGAACGCACCCAGACCGAACACGCACCGACGGAATGCACACCGACGACATGCACACAGGCGACACGCACCCGACGCCGGTCACCGACCGCACCGGGACCCGCGAGTTGCCGGAGGTCGCCGACACCGAGGCGTTCGGCGCCGAACTCGCGACCGTGCTGTCCCCGGGCGACCTGGTGATCCTCGACGGTCCGCTCGGTGCGGGCAAGACCGCTCTGGCGCGTGGGATCGGCGCAGGTCTGGGGATCGAGGGCCGCGTCACGTCGCCGACCTTCATCATCGCGCGCGAGCACCGGCCGGGCCGTCCCGGCGGTCCGGCGATGGTCCACGTCGACGCCTACCGGCTCGGGCTGGCCGGTGACGACGGGGAAGGCGGCCTGGCGCGCGGCGGTCTCGACGAACTCGACGCCCTGGATCTCGACACCGAGCTGACCGACGCGGTCGTCGTGGTCGAATGGGGTGAGGGTGTTGCCGAGCGGCTGGCCCAGCGCTATCTCGTGGTGCGGTTGCGCCGCGACGTCGACACCGATGTGCGACATGTGGAATGGGAGTGGGTGACCGAGGAATGAGTTCCGCGGAACGAGGTCTCGACGCGGCGCGGACGGTGCTCGCGATCGACACCGCGACCGACTCGGTGGTCACCGGGATCGTCGAACTGAACGGCGAGACGGGCTCCGACGTGCGGGTGCTCGCCGAGCGCGTGATCACCGATCACCGCCGGCATGCGGAACTACTCACCACCCTGATCGCCGAATGCCTTGCCGAGTCCGGGATCTCCCGCGATGCGCTGGCCGCGGTGGTCGTCGGATGCGGCCCCGGGCCGTTCACCGGACTCCGTGTGGGCATGGCCACCGGTGCGGCCTTCGCCGACGCACTCGGCATCCCGGCGCACGGCGTGTGTTCGCTGGATGCGCTCGCCCTCGACACGACCCCGCCGGCCGGCCGCACCGACCTCCTCGTCGTCACCGACGCCCGGCGCCGAGAGGTGTACTGGGCGTTGTACCGCGACGGTGCGCGGGTGCGCGGACCCGAGGTCACCGCCCCGGCGACGGTCGCCGAGGAGTTGTCCCCGGTCTTCACCGCCGGCGAGGTCGGCGCGGCATCGGGTTCGGCGTCACATCTGGAACTGGTCGGCTGGACGGGAGCGCCACCGCAGGCCACCGTGCCGTCGGCTCGCGGACTCGTCGCGGCGGCCGCCCCCGCGATCATCGCCGGCGAGATCCCCGAACCCCTTGTGCCGCTGTATCTCCGACGCCCCGACGCGGTCGAGCAGAAGGCCCGGAAACTGGGAGCCCCGCGGTGACGGCACCGAATTTGATCATCGACGCACTGACCTACGGCGACATCCCGCAGTGCGCGGCGCTCGAGAAGCAGATGTTCGCCGAGGACTCGCCGTGGCCGGCATCGGCGTTCCGGGCCGAACTGAACGCGCCCTACAACACCTACTTCGCGGCGCGGGAACGTGCGGGCGGGGAGGTCATCGGCTACGCCGGGATCTCCACGCTCGGTCAGCCCGACGCCTACGAGTGTGAGATCCACACGATCGCAGTCGATCCCGCCCATCGCGGGCGGGGGATCGGCAAGGCCCTGCTCGAGGCGATGCTGACGGTGGCCGACGCCGTCGACGCGCCGGTCTTCCTCGAGGTCCGCACCGACAACGACGTCGCGATCACCCTGTACTCCCGGCACGGCTTCAGCACCGCCGGAATCCGCCGGAACTACTATCAGCCGTCCGGCGCGGATGCCTACACGATGTTGCGGGTCCCGAGCTCGGGGCGGCCGCTCGATCCCGAGGAGGGCCCGGCGTGATCGTCATGGGCATCGAGAGTTCCTGCGACGAGACCGGGGTCGGGATCGTGCGCTGGACGCCGGCCGACGGTGACACCCCCGGTTATGTGACGCTGCTCGCCGACGAGGTCGCTTCTAGCGTCGACGAACACGCCCGCTTCGGCGGTGTCGTCCCCGAGATCGCCTCGCGCGCACACCTCGAGGCCATCGTGCCGACGATGCGTCGCGCCCGTGAGGCCGCCGGCATCGACCGGCCCGACGCCATCGCCGTCACCATCGGTCCCGGGCTCGCCGGTGCGCTGCTCGTCGGTGTCGCCGCGGCCAAGGCCTATGCGCTCGCCTGGGACGTGCCGCTGTACGCGATGAACCACCTCGGCGGCCACGTCGCGGTGGACACCCTCGAGCACGGCCCGATGCCCGAGTGCGTGGCCCTGCTCGTGTCGGGCGGACACACCCATCTGCTGCACGTCACCGATCTCGCCGAGCCGATCGTCGAACTCGGCACCACGGTCGACGACGCGGCGGGGGAGGCCTTCGACAAGGTCGCCCGACTCCTCGACCTCGGTTTCCCCGGTGGTCCGGCCCTCGACCGTGCCGCGCGCGAGGGGGACCCGAAGGCCATCGCGTTCCCCCGTGGGATGACCGGACCGCGCGACGCCCGCAACGACTTCTCGTTCAGCGGTCTCAAGACGGCGGTGGCGCGGTATGTGGAGAAGTGTGTGCGCGACGGGGTGACGGTCCCGGTGGCAGACGTCGCGGCGTCGTTCCAGGAGGCCGTCGCCGACGTGCTCACCATGAAGGCGGTCCGTGCGTGCGGCGATCTGGGGGTCGACACCCTGGTCCTCGGCGGCGGAGCCACCGCCAACTCGCGCATCCGGTCGCTCGCCGAGGAACGCTGCGCGGCCGCCGGGATCACGCTGCGCGTGCCCAAGCCGCGACTCTGCACCGACAACGGGGTCATGATCGCAACCCTGGGTGCACATGTGATCGCCGGAGGGGCGGCGCCGTCGCCGCTCACGGTGGCCTCCGACCCGGCGATGTCGGTGCGCGTGAGTCAGCTCTGAGCCGACTCCGGTGGTCCCCACGTCCCTGAGCTGTGATCGCGGCGAGCGAAACTCCGGCATTTTGCACCCTCCACCCTTGAGTGCTGGCACTCGCACGTATAGAGTGCTAGTCGGCGCTGAGTGAAGCCTCGGACACCCGCGACGACGAGGTTTTGTCCCAGGGCCATGAACGTGCAGATTCTTTCTCAGTACGAAAGTTGAGGACTCACATCGTGGCGAGCGTGAACATCAAGCCGCTTGAGGACAAGATCCTGGTGCAGGCCGTCGAGGCCGAGACGACCACCGCCTCGGGCCTGGTCATCCCGGACTCCGCCAAGGAGAAGCCGCAGGAAGGCACCGTCATCGCCGTCGGCGAGGGTCGGGTCACCGAGCAGGGCAACCGCGTCCCCGTGGACGTCAAGGAAGGTGACACCGTCATCTACAGCAAGTACGGCGGCACCGAGATCAAGTACGCCGGCGAGGAGTACCTGATCCTGTCGGCGCGCGACGTCCTCGCCGTCATCGGCAAGTAGGACTCGGGCCACACAGACCCCGCGAGTCGTCTCGTGACTCGACGCACCGCCCCGGCTCCCCGTGCAGGGGTACCGGGGCGGTGTGCGTTGTGCCGGACGACTCCCGCGAAGAAAGAGATTCATGGCCAAGCAGATTGAATTCAACGAAGTAGCGCGCAAGGCGCTCGAGCGAGGCATCGATCAACTCGCCGACACCGTGAAGGTCACCCTCGGCCCCCGCGGCCGGCACGTGGTGCTCGCCAAGGCCTTCGGCGGCCCGAGCGTCACCAACGACGGCGTCACCATCGCCCGGGACATCGACCTCGAGGATCCTTTCGAGGACCTCGGTGCCCAGCTGGTGAAGTCGGTCGCCACCAAGACCAACGACGTCGCAGGCGACGGCACCACCACCGCAACCGTGCTGGCGCAGGCGATGGTCAAGGCCGGTCTGCGCAACGTCGCCGCCGGTGCCAACCCGATCGCACTCGGTCAGGGCATCAGCAAGGCCGCCGACGCACTGAGCGAGGCCCTCCTGGCCGCGGCGACCCCGGTCGACGGCGAGCAGTCCATCGCCCAGATCGCCACCGTCTCCTCGCGTGACGAGGAGATCGGCCAGATGGTCGGCAAGGCGATGAGCGTGGTCGGTGCCGACGGCGTCGTCACCGTCGAAGAGGGCTCGGGCCTGCAGACCGAACTCGACATCACCGAGGGCGTGCAGTTCGACAAGGGCTTCCTCTCGCCGTACTTCGTCACCGACGTTGACAGCCAGGAAGCGGTCCTCGAGGACGCGCTCGTGCTGCTGTACCGCGACAAGATCAGCTCGCTGCCGGAGTTCCTGCCGCTGCTGGAGAAGGTCGTCGAGGCGGGCAAGTCGCTGCTGATCGTCGCCGAGGACGTCGAGGGCGAGCCACTGTCGACCCTCGTGGTCAACTCCATCCGCAAGACCATCCGCGCCGTCGCGGTGAAGTCGCCCTTCTTCGGTGACCGTCGCAAGGCGTTCATGGAGGATCTGGCGGTCGTCACCGGCGGCACCGTGGTCACCTCGGACGTGGGCCTCTCCCTGTCGACCGTGGGTCTGGAGGTCCTCGGCTCGGCGCGTCGTGTCGTCGTCACCAAGGACGCCACCACGATCGTCGAGGGTGCGGGCACCAAGGAGGCCATCGCCGGTCGCGCCGCGCAGCTGCGTCGCGAGATCGAGGAGTCGGACTCCGACTGGGACAAGGAGAAGCTCGCCGAGCGTCTGGCCAAGCTGGCCGGCGGCGTCGCCGTCATCCGCGTCGGTGCGGCCACCGAGACCTCGCTCAAGGAGCGCAAGCACCGCGTCGAGGACGCCGTCGCCGCGGCCAAGGCCGCGGTCGAGGAAGGCATCATCCCCGGCGGCGGTTCGGCCATCGTCCAGGCATCGAAGGTGCTCGACGAGCTCGCCGCCTCGCTCACCGACGACGAGGCGCTCGGCGTCCGCGTGGTCCGGGACGCCGCCAAGGCCCCGCTGTACTGGATCGCCTCCAACGCAGGTCTCGACGGTGCCGTGGTGGTCTCCAAGGTCGCCGACCTCGGCAAGAACGAGGGCTTCAACGCCGCGAGCCTCACCTACGGTGACCTCGTCGGCGAGGGCATCATCGACCCGGTGAAGGTGACCCGTTCCGCGGTCGTCAACGCCGCGTCGGTCGCCCGGATGGTGCTCACCACCGAGACCGCGATCGTCGATCAGCCCGCGGAGGAGCCGGCCGGCCACGCCGGACACGGTCACGCCCACTGATCTGAGCGCGTCGCTTCGGTAGACACAACACAGGAGCCGGGCATCCTCTGCGGATGCCCGGCTCCTGCGTCGTTCGCGGTGTGCCGAGGTGGCCCTATCGCCGGCGGCTACGGACGGCTCAGCTCGCCATGCGGCGGCCCACGCCGCGCTTCATCAGGATGCTGCGCTCGGACTCGGAGAGCCCGCCCCAGATACCGTAGGGCTCGGCCACGGCGAGTGCGTGCTCGCGGCACTGCGCGATGACGGGGCACTGGTGGCACATCTCCTTGGCCCGGCGCTCACGCTGGGCGCGCGCACGGCCGCGTTCACCGTCAGGATGGAAGAACATCGCAGAGTCGACGCCGCGGCAGAGGCCGGACATCTGCCAGTCCCAGATGTCTGCATTGGGGCCGGGAAGATGGTTGGGCTGAGGCATGGCAGCTGCTCCTTGTCTAGGGCCGCACCGAGGTGCGCGGTGGAGAAACGTCGATTTCCTGCAACGCTGTGGCTCACATTAAGCGGGCCTGAGAAATGGCGTCAATACCGCCGGAATCGGCCATCCGCCGGGTGAAAGTCTCGGAAATGTTAACGGCGCGTTAGATGAACCGAAGGTGCTAGCACAATGCCTGACAGCGGTCGCCATGCCCTCTGACCGGACGAAAGGAATGGTCGATGACCTGCAATGATCGATCGAATCGTCATTCGTTCGAAGGGCGCGTGCGCGCCGACCGGCAAACGACGACCATGTCAACGGTTAACACCGAGGAAATCTTCTTCTTATCCGCCGGTGATCTGGTCTCAGGATTAACGTTGGGAATCGTTCGTTAAATTCATGCAAACCAAAAGGGCTGTAGTGATCAAGACCACTTCACCGGGCCTCGACACGGCCTCTGAACTGCGCTGGAAGGCTGCAGTCGAGGCGGGAGGCCGTGGTGAGTACGCCGCGGCGCTCACCGATCTGGCGCGATTGGGCGTGGACGTGAGGTCCGCGCACGGGTCGATGCCGCGCGAACCGGAGGCTGCGGCACTGCTGTCACTGTGCCGCAGCACGACGGCCTCCCTGTTGCGGCAGGGCGGGCGCCACGATCTTGCGCAGGGGCTCGACGGTCTGGCATACGCGACGGTCGCGAAGGTGGGTCCGGCACGGAGCATCGATCCGGGCGTCGACCCGGTACGCGCGGCGCGGGCCGACGCCCTCATCGGACTCGCGGCGGACAACCTCGGTCTCTTCCGTTTCGGAGTATCGGGGCGGTTGCTCGAACGCGCGCGGGAGCTGCTGTCCTCGGAGGGCCGGGCCTCGTCAGGCCGTGTGGACTGGCTCACACACGGACGGTGCCGACTGCGCTGGGAGTGGGTCAGTGCCGAACTCGGCCTCTACTCCGGAGACGCCGCAGCGGGGCTGTCCCACGCGGAGGCCGGCACCGCGCTCGTCCGGCACCTGTCCGGCGACTCCGGTGTGCCGGCGCGACACCGCGTCAAGACCTCACTCATCCACGCGGCGGCGCTCGCCGGTGTGGGGGAGATCGAGGTGTCGACCGCCCGGGCCCGCGAGGTCGTCGTCGACGCAGGTGAACGCGGTCTGCTGCCCCTGGAGTGGGCGGGACTGAGCCTCCTGACCGGCATCGGTGCGGCGTCGGCCTCCGAGGAGAAGAGGTACCGGGACCTTCGCGCCACGCTGATCGGCAAGGGCATGGCACTGAAGCCCGAGGGCTGATGGCTAAGGTGTTTGAGGGTCTGCCTCGGCGTTGACGTGACGTCCAGGGGTGTCGGGGCCCGTAACAGGACCGGCTCACAAGCGGTCAACCGATCTGTAACACGGGGATTCCTACACGCGATGAAGTTGACAGGTGGTGAGTTGGACGACGCCGTCCGGGCCGCGGGCCAGGGCGATCGTTCAGCTCTCACATCAGTCCTCGAAAGCGTGCAGGAACCGATCCTGCGCTATTGCCGAGGACGAATCGGAATCGGAGAACGCCATCTGTTCTCCGCAGATGACATCGCGCAGGAGGCCTTGATGGCGGTGATGACCGCGCTGCCCCGTTATCGGGACCAGGGCAAGCCGTTCATGGCCTTCGTCTATGGCATCACCTCACACAAGGTCGCCGACGCCATGCGGGTCGCCGCCCGGGTCAAGTCCGATCCGGTGGAGGACGTGCCCGAGGTCGGACACGTCACCGGCGGGCCGGAACAGTTCGCCCTCGACGCCGACGGCAACAGGCGGATGCGCGCCCTACTCGACATACTTCCGGAGAAACAGCGCGAGGTGCTGGTACTCCGGCTCGTCGTCGGCATGTCAGCCGAGGAGACGGCCCAGATGATCGGAAGCACCGCAGGAGCGGTTCGCGTCGCCCAGCACCGGGCGTTGGCGAAGTTGAAGGACGAGTTGAAACGGACAGGAGGTCACGATGAGCGAAGGATCTGACTGGCGCCATCGTCGCTCCGTCCACGGGCGTGAGCAGCTCAACCGTCCCGGTCAGCCGCCGGCCCACGGTCGAGGTTCCGGCCCGAGCGGCCCGTCCACCGGTGGCCCCGCGTCCGCCGGCGACGACCTCGAGCACGACCTGAGCGCGCCCGGCGGGGAATCGCTGGACCTCTCCGAGGTCGGCTTCGACGAGAACTTCCTCGAGGCGCTCGCCCACGACGCCCCCGTCCCCACGCGCGACGACACGGAATACGAACTCGCAGAACTTCTCTCGGGCTGGCGCAACGAGGTCGTGTCGACCCCGGTGCCGGAGCTCGTCTCCGTCGACGACGTCGAGCGGGCCATCGAGAGCACCGAACGCGCGAGTCGTGGCCGCCGTATGGTGCGGCACCTCCGCGTCGTGTCCGGCGCGGCCGCGATCGTCATCGTCGCGGCAGCCGGCCTCACCGTCATGTCCGAGGGCTCGCAACCGGGTGACCCGCTGTGGGGCGTCAAGCAGGTCGTGTTCGCCGAGGCCGCTTCCGAGACCAAGGCAGCCCACGATGTGCGCGGCAACCTCGAGCGCGCCGAGGCCGCCATCGCCGCCGGCGACACCGCCGCGGCCGCGAGCTTCATCGCCAAGGCCCAGGACAGCATGGGGCCGATGCGTGACAAGGACACCCGCGAGGAGATGTCGGACTGGATGAACCGGCTCCGTGCCGGGGCCGGTTTGCCGTCCACCCGGGAGGCGACGTCGTCGGCCGATCGGTCGGAGCCCGCGGTTACCGAGTCGGGTGAGCCGACCACCAAGCCGGATGTACGTAAGCGGTCCGAGCGCCCGTCGCCCTCCGACATCTCCGTGACCACCGCGCCCACGACCGAGGTGCCCGCCCCGGTCGAGGAACCCGGTCAGAGCGAGCCGACCGTCCCGTCGAGCCCGCCCAGCGAGCCGACCGAGGAGGTGCCGTCGACGAGTTCGTCGATGACGCGGACCCCGGCCGACTTCCCGGCGTTCCCGTGGACACCGCCGCCCGGCGTCGACGCCTCCGAGGGGCGTCCGCGCTAGCCCGCACCAACTGCACAGACAACTGCGCCCGTACCGAGATCGGTACGGGCGCAGTCGTATGAGAGGGAGAGGTGTCCGAGACCGCCCCGGGTCAGCGGCCTTCGTCGTAGTGGTTGCGGGCGTCGGCGTAGCCGCGGCAGTAGTCCCAGGTGACGTAGGCGTCGGGGCGCGGGTCGACGGCCGGCTCGTGCGGCCGGACGGTGCCGTCGATGAGGAGCTGGATCAGGTTCGCGCGGAGCATGTCCCAGTCGTGGTAGTGGTCCTCGTGGCAGTCGTCGCAGACGACGACGAGGCCCCGGACGCCGCGATGGGCGAGTAGCGCCTCGTAGACGGCGAGGTCGGCCAGGTCCTCTTCGACCGCCAGCCGCTCGTTCTCGTCCAACGGGATGCCCGGCTCGACGCTGTCCGATGCGGAAGCGGGGTCGCTCGGGTCGTCGGCGAACGGATCCGGCGGGAGGCCGGGTGGGAGGTGGTCACGCACACCACCACCGTAGCGGATTCCCGGCCTGTCACGCCTTAGGCCTTCGAAGGTATTCAGGCGATATACGGCGGGCGTGGGGGAGGCGGGAACGCCGCCCCTGGATACGGTCGTCGGTACCGTAGTGCACGTGTGACGATCGCCGCATCGGGCGAGTCGATACGATGGACCGATGACGCATGTTCGCACCGGTGGAGACGATCCCGGCAAGGTCGCAATGCTCGGCCTGACCTTCGACGACGTCCTGTTGCTGCCCTCGGCCTCGGACGTGATCCCCAGTGAGGTCGACACCTCCTCGCGGGTCACCAAGAACGTGACCCTGCGCGTGCCGCTGGTGAGCTCGGCGATGGACACCGTCACCGAGTCTCGCATGGCCATCGCGATGGCGCGCGCCGGCGGTATGGGCGTGCTGCACCGCAACCTCTCCATCGAGGCACAGGCGGCCCAGGTCGAGACCGTCAAGCGATCCGAGGCCGGCATGGTGACCGACCCGGTCACCTGCTCGCCGACCCACACCCTCGCCGAGGTCGACGCGATGTGTGCGCGGTACCGCATCTCCGGCCTGCCCGTCGTCGACGACAAGGGCGAGCTGATCGGCATCATCACCAACCGCGACATGCGCTTCGAGGTCGACCAGAACCGTCCGGTCGCCGAGGTCATGACCAAGGCCCCGCTGATCACCGCGCAGGAGGGTGTCTCCGCCGAGGCCGCCCTCGGCCTGCTGCGTCGCAACAAGATCGAGAAGCTGCCGATCGTCGACGGCAACGGTCGCCTCACCGGTCTGATCACCGTCAAGGACTTCGTCAAGACCGAACAGCACCCGAACGCCACCAAGGACTCCGACGGCCGTCTGCTCGTCGGTGCGGCCGTGGGCACCGGCGGACCCCAGTGGGACCGCGCGATGGCGTTGACCGATGCCGGCGTCGACGTGATCATCGTCGACACCGCCCACGCACACAACCGCCTCGTGCTCGACATGGTCGCCAAGCTCAAGGCCGAGGTCGGCGACCGCGTCGATGTGGTCGGCGGCAACGTCGCCACCCGTGAGGCCGCACAGGCCCTCATCGACGCCGGTGCCGATGCGGTGAAGGTCGGCGTCGGACCGGGCTCCATCTGCACCACCCGCGTCGTGGCCGGCGTCGGCGCACCGCAGATCACTGCGATCCTCGAGGCCGTCGCCGTCTGTCAGAAGGCCGACATCCCGGTCATCGCCGACGGCGGTCTGCAGTACTCGGGCGACATCGCCAAGGCCCTCGCGGCCGGCGCGTCGACCGCGATGCTCGGTTCGCTGCTCGCCGGCACCGCAGAGGCGCCCGGCGAGCTCGTGCTCGTCAACGGCAAGCAGTTCAAGAGCTACCGCGGCATGGGTTCGCTCGGCGCGATGCAGGGACGCGGCCAGGCCAAGTCGTACTCCAAGGACCGCTACTTCCAGGACGACGTCCTCAAGGAGGAGAAGCTGGTCCCCGAGGGTATCGAGGGTCGGGTGCCGTTCCGCGGGCCGCTGTCCCAGGTGATCCACCAGCTCGTGGGTGGCCTGCGCGCCGCGATGGGTTACACCGGGTCGTCGTCGATCACCGATCTGCAGACGGCGCGGTTCGTCCAGATCACCGCGGCCGGGCTCAAGGAGTCGCATCCGCACGACATCACCCTGACGACCGAGGCACCCAACTACTATTCCCGCTGACATCCCCCCCGGTGTCCCCGGTCCGTTCGGGCCGGGGACACCGTAGGGTCGATGTGCAGCTGAACTCCCCAGAAAGGCGCACTGGTGCGTGACCTCGTCGAAATCGGCATGGGCCGGACGGCCCGACGGACCTACGAACTGGACGACATCAGCATCGTCCCGTCCCGTCGGACCCGTTCCTCCAAGGACGTCTCCACCGCGTGGCAGATCGATGCCTACCGGTTCGAGTCGCCGATCCTGAGCCACCCGACCGACGCGCTGGTGTCGCCGTCGGTGGCCATCGAGCTCGGCAAGCTCGGTGCGCTCGGCGTCATCAACGGCGAGGGACTGTGGGCACGCCATCGCGACGTCGACGCCAAGCTCGAGGAGTTGGCCGCCATCGCCGCCGGCGATCCCGATCCCTATGCCGCCGTGCGACATCTGCAGAAACTGCACGCCGCACCCCTCGACAGCGGACTGCTCGCCGAGGCCGTGGCGCAGGTGCGCGACGCCGGTGTCACCACCGCGGTCCGCGTCAGCCCGCAGCACGCGCCCGAGCTGACCCCGGCACTGCTCAAGGCAGGTGTCGAGCTGCTCGTCGTGCACGGCACGATCATCTCCGCCGAGCACGTCGCCCAGGTCGACGGCGAGGGTGCCCGCGAGCCGCTGAACCTCAAGACCTTCATCGCCGATCTCGACATCCCGGTGATCGCCGGCGGCGTGCACGACCATCGCACGGCGCTGCACCTGATGCGTACCGGCGCGGCCGGCGTGATCGTCGGTTACGGCTCGGCCGCAGGTGCGACCACCACCGGTGAGGTGCTGGGCATCGGCGTGCCGATGGCCACCGCCATCGCCGATGCGGCCGCCGCCCGCCGCGACTACCTCGACGAGACCGGCGGGCGCTACGTCCACGTCATCGCCGACGGCGACATCCACAACTCCGGCGATCTGGTCAAGGCCATCGCCTGCGGTGCAGACGCCGCCGTGCTCGGCACGCCGCTCGCCGCCTCGGCATCGGCTCCCGGCGGTGGTTGGTACTGGCCGTCGGCCGCTGCCCACCCCGACACCCCGCGCGGTGCGCTCCTGCAGGTCGCCGGCAACGCCGACCGTCCGAGCCTCGAGCGTGTCCTCAACGGTCCGTCCGACGACCCGTTCGGCGAGCTGAACATCGTCGGCGCCCTGCGTCGCGCGATGGCCAAGGCCGGGTACTGCGACCTCAAGGAGTTCCAGCGAGTGGGGTTGTCCGTCCACGCCTGATGCTCGCCGGCACACTCGCTCCCTGAGTAGCGTCCGGAGCTTGCGGCGGACGCGTATCGAAGGGTTAGGGTGACCTGGGTCATCCCATGTGACAACGACCATTAGCATGGTCTGCATGGGTGTGAAGAAGCGATCCGACAGCTCTACGGATTTCGACGTCCTCATCGTCGGCTCCGGTTTCGGCGGCAGCGTGAGCGCGCTGCGCCTCGTGGAGAAGGGCTACCGCGTCGGCGTCATCGAGGCGGGTCGCCGCTTCGACGACGACGAGTTCGCGAAGACCAGCTGGCGTCTCAACCGCTGGCTGTGGGCCCCGAAGCTGGGCCTGTACGGAATCCAGCGCATCCACGCTCTCAAGGACGTGATGATCCTGGCCGGTGCGGGTGTGGGCGGCGGTTCGCTGAACTACGCGAACACGCTGTACAAGCCGCCGACGCCGTTCTTCACCGACCCCCAGTGGAACCACATCACCGACTGGGAGGACGAGCTCACGCCGTACTACGACCAGGCACGGCGGATGCTCGGTGTGGTCAAGAACCCGACCATCACCTCCTCGGACCGGATCGTCGCCGAGGTGGCGGAGGAGATGGGCGTCGGCCACACCGTGACCGCCACGCCCGTCGGCGTGTTCTTCGGTGCGAAGACCGGATTCGCCGGCGCACCCGGCGAGACGGTGCCCGACCCGTACTTCGGCGGCGCGGGACCCGATCGCACCGCGTGCACCGAGTGCGGTGCCTGCATGACCGGCTGTCGCGTCGGCGCCAAGAACACGCTGCTGAAGAACTATCTCGGACTCGCAGAACGCAACGGCGCCACCATCATCGACCGGACGACGGTCGACTCGCTCGTCCAGCGCGCCGACGGCTCGTGGGAGGTCGGGACGCACCACTCGTCGTCGTGGGGGCCGCTGGGACAACGCAAGCGCACCTACACCGCCGGACAGGTGATCCTCGCCGCCGGAACATTCAACACCCAGCGTCTGCTGCACCACGCGAAGTATTCGACGCTGCCGCAGATCTCGGATGCGATGGGGCAACTGACGCGCACGAATTCGGAGTCGATCCTGGGCGCGATGGGGTCGCGGATCGATCCGGAGAACGACTATTCGCGCGGCGTCGCGATCACCTCGTCGTTCTATCCGGAGCCGAACACCCACATCGAGCCGGTGCGATACGGCAAGGGCTCCAACGCGATCGCGTATCTGCAGACGTTGCTCACCGACGGTGGCACGCGTCGCAACCGGTTCGGTCAGTTCCTCAAGCAGGTCGCGAAGAACCCGTTCCTCCTGGTTCGGCTGCTCGTCGTGAAGCAGTGGAGCGAGCGCACGGTGATCGCACTGGTCATGCAGAACAACAACAACTCGCTCACGACCTTCGTGCGCAAGCGGGGTCCGCTGCGCTATGTCACCAGCAAGCAGGGGCACGGCGAACCGAATCCGACGTGGATCCCCAAGGGCAACGAGGCGACCCGCCGGATCGCCGCCAAGATGAACAGCGGTATCGCCGGCGGCACCTGGGGCGACATCTTCAACATGCCGCTGACCGCCCACTACCTCGGCGGCTGTGCCATCTCCGACGACCCGTCGACCGGCGTCATCGACCCCTACCAGCGCGTGTGGAACTACCCGACGCTACACATCACCGACGGTGCATCGATCTCGGCGAACCTCGGTGTGAACCCGTCGCTGACGATCTGCGCCCAGGCCGAGCGTGCGATCGCGTTGTGGCCGAACAAGGGTGAGGACGACCGCCGACCGTCGCAAGGGGAGGGCTACCAGCGCATCGATCCCGTGGTGCCCGCCGCTCCGGTGGTCCCGGCGGACGCTCCCGGCGCGCTGCGCCTGCCGATCACGCCGGTCAACCGGCCTGCCTGACGGGATTTCGTAGAAGAAATGCGGACATAGCGCGCATTTCTTCTACGGATCGCGGGGGTCAGTCGAGGCCGCGGGCGGTGAGGGTGTCGGCGAATCCGTCGGCAGTGCGCAACGCGGCCAGCACCACCGGCGCGACGAGGATGCGGGGTCCGGGTCGGAGCCCGCGGGCCTTGCGCGCCTCGTCGACCTCGCGCACCACCTCGACCATCAGCGGGATCGCACGGATGGTCAGCGCCAACGCGATGGCGATGAGGTCGGTGCGGACGCCCACGTGGCGCAGGGGGCTCAGACCGCGGACGATCGCGTCGAGCATGTCGGTGGTGCGGGTCGTCAGCGTGACGACCGTGGCGAGCGCGACCGACAACGCCAGCAACCCGCAGATCACCACGGCGCGCCGCCAGTCGGTGAAGATCACCTGGAAAACGAAGATGAACAACAACATCCAGAGCAGGGGTCGCAGCTGCTTCCAGGCCTCACGGGGACCGATCCCGGCGAGCGCGAAGGTCGCCGCGACCGCGAGCGCCGCGATCCCCAGCGTGGGCAGCGTGCGGACGGTCAGCGACATCACGAGGATCGCCACGGCCATCGCGACGAACTTGACCCCCGGCGAGAGCCGGTGCAGCAGGGTGTTCCCGGGACGGTAGACGCCGAGGACGTTCACGACATCAGTGTGCGGTAGTAGGCGAGCGCCGGCGCGGGCTCGTCGTCGGCGACCACCCGGCCGTCGTCGATCACGATGACGCGGTCGAATCCGTCGAGGATGTCGAGATCGTGACTGACGACGATGAGTTGCTCGTCGAGCGTCGCGAAGACGTCGGTGAGCATGCGGGTGTTGCGGAGGTCGAGAAGCGTCGTCGGCTCGTCGGCGACGATGATCGCCGGGTCGGTCACGAAGATCGACGCCAGCGCGAGGAGTTGCTTCTGCCCGCCGGACAACCGTTGCGCGGGATGGTCGGCGTGCGCGCCCAGCCCGAACCGGTCGAGCACCTCGAGGGCCCGGGCCGCGCGCTGCTTCTTGGCGAGGTCGGTGCGCCGCAACGACAGTTCGATGTCCTCGATGACCGTCGGCATGATGATCTGCCGGTCGGGGTCGGAGAAGATGAACCCGACGCGGCGTCGGACCTCACGTTTGTTGCGGGAGACGTCGAGGCCGTCGACGGTCACCGTGCCCGACCCGGGCACGACGAGCGCATTGATCATCCGCGCCAGCGTCGACTTCCCGCTGCCGTTCGCCCCGACGATGCCGATCCGGTTCTCGGTCAGATCCAACGAGACATCGCGCAGCACGACCCGGTCGTCGTAGGCATGCGAGACGTTCGTGAACTCGATCATCGGAGCGGGGCGATCGCGGAGCGGCTCAGCTGCCGGCGGCGGTGCGCCGGGACAGTCGGAGCGGCTCGATGAGGCCGGGGCGACCGCGATGGATCTGTGCGGCGACCAGCGCGGCGACGACGACCTTGAGAACGTCGCCGATGATGAACGGTCCGTTCGACGTGATCGCCGCCCACACCGTCAGGTCGGTGCGCAGGACCAGTCCGAGCACACCGAAGAGGTAGAGGACGAACATCCCGCCCAGTGCGTTGATCCCGATGCCCCAGAGCACGCGGTAGCGCGGCTTGTCGCCGACGGACATCATCGCCGCGGTGAGCACGCCGATCACGATGACCGCGGGCAGGAAGCCGACGAAGTAACCGGCGGTCGGCGAGGCCAGCGCGGTCAGGCCGCTGCGTCCGCCCGACAGGATCGGTAGTCCGGCGATGGCCAGCACCATGAAGATGACGACCGCGAGGGTGCCCTTCTTGGGCCCCAGGACGGCTCCCGCCAGGATCACACCCAGGGTCTGGAACGTGATCGGCACGCCGCTGGTGCCGATGTTGATGGTCCCGGGCAGGCCGAGCGCGGCGATCAACGCGGCGAAAACGGCGGCCTGGGTGAGATCGCCGATGCTCAGCGACCATGCGGAGGTGCGGGGAGATGCAGTCATGTCGGTGTCGAAGTATTTCACGTCGTGGTCGACCACTAGACTCGACCGGGTGACAGACTCTTCTGCTGAGGATTTCCTCGAGGGCCCGCGGCCCGTACTCGTCCTCGACTTCGGAGCGCAGTACGCGCAGCTGATCGCACGAAGAGTGCGTGAGGCCCGGATCTACTCCGAGGTGATCTCCCACGACGCGCCGCTGGCGAAGATCCAGGAGAAGAACCCGGTCGCGATCATCCTCTCGGGCGGACCGGCGTCGGTGTACGCCGAGGACGCCCCCGAACTCGATCCCGCCGTGTTCGACCTGGACGTCCCGGTCTTCGGCATCTGCTACGGCTTCCAGGCGATGGCCGCGAAGCTGGGTGGCGAGGTCGCCAACACCGGTGGCCGCGAGTTCGGTCGCACCACCCTGACGGTGAACGGTGAGGGCATCCTCCACCAGGGCCTCTCCGACACCCAGCCGGTGTGGATGAGCCACAACGACGCGGTGCAGCAGGCCCCGGAGGGCTTCACCGTCACCGGTTCGACGCCGGGCGCCCCTGTCGCGTCGTTCGAGAACCTCAAGCGCCGCATGGCCGGCGTCCAGTACCACCCCGAGGTGCTGCACACCCCGCACGGCCAGCAGATCCTGACCCGCTTCCTCTACGAGGTCGCCGGTCTGGAGGCCACCTGGACCGCGGCGAACATCGCCGACGCCCTCATCGATGCGGTCGCCGATCAGATCGGCGACGGCCGGGCGATATGCGGTCTGTCCGGCGGCGTCGACTCCGCGGTGGCCGCCGCGCTGGTGCAGCGCGCCATCGGCGACCGCCTCACCTGTGTCTTCGTCGACCACGGACTGCTCCGCGCCGGTGAGCGCGAGCAGGTCCAGCACGACTTCGTCGGTGCGACCGGCGCCAAGCTCGTCACCGTCGACGCCGCCGACAAGTTCCTGAAGGAACTGTCCGGTGTGAGCGACCCGGAGACCAAGCGCAAGATCATCGGCCGCGAGTTCATCCGCTCCTTCGAGGGGGCGGTGAGCGAGGTCCTCGGCGAGGAGGCCGAGGCAGGGGAGAAGGTCGACTTCCTGGTCCAGGGCACCCTGTACCCCGACGTCGTGGAATCCGGTGGCGGCAGCGGCACCGCGAACATCAAGAGCCACCACAATGTCGGCGGCCTGCCCGACGACCTCGAGTTCAGCCTCGTCGAGCCGCTGCGCCTGCTGTTCAAGGACGAGGTCCGCGCCGTCGGCCGTGAGCTCGGCCTGCCCGAGGAGATCGTGGCACGCCAGCCGTTCCCGGGTCCGGGTCTCGCGATCCGCATCGTCGGCGAGGTGACCGCCGATCGTCTGGAGATGCTGCGCAAGGCCGATCTCATCGCCCGTGAGGAGCTGACCGCCGCCGGTCTCGACGCCCAGATCTGGCAGTGCCCGGTGGTGCTGCTCGCCGACGTCCGAAGCGTCGGCGTCCAGGGCGACGGCCGCACCTACGGACATCCGATCGTGCTGCGTCCCGTCTCGAGCGAGGACGCGATGACCGCCGACTGGACCCGCGTGCCCTACGAGGTCCTCGAGGTCATCTCGACGCGCATCACCAACGAGGTCCCCGACGTCAACCGCGTCGTCCTCGACGTGACTAGCAAGCCGCCGGGCACCATCGAGTGGGAATGACCGAACACGATCAGGCCGGCGTGGACTTCACGCCGGCCTGATCGCATTCACCCCTCGTCCCTCATCCCCGGTTTCGTGTTCCGGAGATGATGAGGATCAGGCCGATGAGCAGTCCGATGCCGACGGCCGCCCAGCCGAGGTTCGCCGCGTCGGGGAGTGCCGGTCCGCCGGCGAGCCCCCACCCCGCGACGGCCAGGGCCGCGATGCCCACGACCCCCAATCCCGGTGCGCGGTGGGTCGATTCGGTGTAGTCGTCGGCCACGTTCGGGCCGCTGTCGAGTTGCTCGTTCATCGGATGACCCGAACCTCTCCCATGCCGGTGTGTGCGTCGATCTCGAGGACTGGACCGTCCGTGCCGTCACGGCCACCGTCGAGTCCGTCGGGGCAATCGATGTCGCCGATGCCGGTGTCGCAGGTGACGCGGACGTTCATGTTCTCGGGCAGCGCGACCTCGATGACGCCCATCCCGTTGCGCAGTTCCACCCGTCGGTCGGCGGTGAGGTCGATCTCCCGCAGGTCGAGGGTCATCTCGCCCATCCCGAGGGTGTACTCGGGCTGGATGTCATTCTCGCTCAGCGGCTTCCAGTTCCGGTCGCCGGCCCCGCCGGTGGGCAGGGTGACACCGGAGACCGTGGTGGTCACGATGGTCGCGACACCCAGCAGGATGGCGACCGGCAACAGGCCGGTGCTGTGCTCACCGGTGCGTCGACGCAGCGTCGCGGCCAGCACGAGGCCGGCACCGACGACCGCCAGACACAGGGACAGGATGCGCGGCACGGTGAACCAGTCGACCCCCGCCTGATGCAGGGCGGTCCCGATCGCTCCGACGATGACCGCCAGCCCGAGGACGATCAGCGTCAACGGGGAGCGGCGACGCCGCTGCTCGACCGGCTTCGCCGGTGTGGCGGGTTCGGGTAGGTCCCAGGCGAACGGGGCCACACCCAGCGGATCCCAGGAAGGTGGGGAGGTGTCGACGTCGTCGGAGGCGGGCGCCGGGGTCGGCAGGGGCGACCAGCGCTGCGTCCCGTCCGATGCGGTGTCGACGTCGCTCTTGGTCATGGAGATCTCCTCTGTGCCAGCGGGGTTCGCCGTTGCCTCCGTGGTGGGGTTCTCGCTCGTCGCCGGAGCCGGTTGTGTTCCGGTGTCGGACGCGGGTTTCTGCAGGTCGACGTTCGGTGCACTCGTGGCGGTAGGCGTGTTAGCCGGGCCACCGGTGATCCCGGTGCCGGCCATGGCGCGCGGGACCCAGCGTTCGAACTGTCCCGCCGTCGGCGGGGGCACGACGACGTCGGTGACGGCGACGGTGTCGATGCTGGTACCGGGCGGGGGAGTCGGGGTGCGCAGGTGGAGCAGGTACCACCCGCCGAGCATGAGGATCGCGCCGACCAGGCCGCCCGACCCCCAGGTGCGGTTCGGGCCGACCGAGGTGACGATGACGATCGCGAGGACCGCCAGCACGATGAACTGCGGATTGCCCCACGGCGGTCCGTGGCGTCGGTGACCGCGGTGCCCGGTGGTCGCGGCGCGTACCGCCTCGGCGTGGGCTCGCTGCCGGCCCGGGAACGCGATCCACGCCGCGAGGTACAGGATGAGCCCGCTGCCGCCGAAGAAGGCGGACACCACGAAGGCGATCTTCACGAGCGTGGGATCGACGCGGTAGCGGGCGGCGATGCCGCTGCACACGCCGGCGATGGTCCGGTTCTCCGGACGGTAGGGGCGTGTCGACCACATCTCCCTGATCTGACTCTGGAACTCCTTGGTGTCCATGGCGATCATCGTGCTCTGCCGAGTGCCCGCCGCACATCGGGTGATCCCCTGATTTCCGCCCGGGGTTGATCGGGGATGCGACGCTCGACCCCGAGATCGCGGGCACAGAAACAGGGGTGAACCCCGATGTCCGGATTCGCCGCCCGTGGGAACATCGAGGTGTGAGTGGAACGGAGGTGGAGCCTGCCCCGCGGCTGGTCCGACGGGACGGCGGCCGGGTGGTCGCCGGGGTCGCCGGTGGCATAGCCGACCATCTGGGGGTCGACGTCTTTCGCGTCCGGATCGTGTTCGTGGTGCTCGCCGCGCTGGCCGGGGCCGGGGTCGCGGCCTACGGTCTGCTCTGGTTCTTCTGCCCGCCCGGCAAGGACACCGCACCGCCCGCACCGGGCGAACGCAGGCAGTCCCTCGGACTCGCGGTGATCGGGCTCGTGGCGATGTCGGTCGTCGGCTTCGCCGCATCGGGCACGCCCGCGGAGTATCTGGTTCCGTTCGTCTTCATCGCCATCGGCGCGAGCCTGGTGTGGCGCGAGTTCGACACCTCGCATCGTGCGCCGCGCGCTCCGCTGCTGACCTGGACACGGCTGATCGGCGGTGTGCTGCTGGTGGTCGGCGGGCTCGTGGTGATCGTCCTCGCGGGCGACCGCAGCTTCGGCGGACTCAATTCGACGATCCTCGCGGTGGTGGCGACCCTGATCGGCGTCGTACTCCTCACCGTTCCGCTGTGGATGCGGATGTGGCGGGCACTCAACGAGGAACGTGCTGCACGCATCCGCAACGCCGAGCGCGAGGAGATCGCCTCGCACCTGCACGATTCGGTGCTGCAGACCCTCGCCCTCATCCAGAAGAAGGCGCATCGCCCGGAGGAGGTCGCGCGCCTCGCCCGAAGTCAGGAGCGTGAGCTGCGTGCGTGGCTGTTCGGCGACCCCGCCCAGGAACGCGGCTCGCTCGCCGCGGCGCTGCGCAGCGTCGGCGCGGAGGTCGAGGACGCGTACGGGGTCGACGTCGAGATCATCACCGTCGGCGATCTTCGCCCCAGCGACGCACGCGATGCCAAGCGCTGGTCGGCGCTGGCGGGTGCGACCCGTGAGGCGCTGGTCAACGCGGCGAAGCATTCCGGTGAGCGCACCGTCGACGTGTACAGCGAGGTGACCGAGGACCAGGTCGAGGTGTTCGTCCGCGACCGCGGCGTCGGCTTCGACCCGGACGTCATCGACGAGGATCGGCAGGGCATCAGCCGGTCGATCCGGGCACGGATGGAACGCATGGGTGGCCGCGTGTCGATCACCTCGAACCCCGGGCGCGGTACCAACGTCGCGCTGACGATGCCGCGCATCGACGGTGTGTCGGTGGTCGAGGAATCCGGCGGCACCGCGGCATCCCCGGTAGAACAGCAGGCAGAGAACGAACCGACGGACGACCGGAAGGTGAGATGACCCCCGAGCAGACCCCGAACCCGACGGACACGACGACCGACGCCCCGGCGTCGACCTACACCGTGTACCTCGTCGACGACCACGCCGTGTTCCGCTCCGGGGTGCGCGCGGAACTGGCCGACGAGTCGGGACTACGCGTGGTCGGGGAGGCGGGCACCGTGCCGGAGGCCATCGCCGGAATCGTGTCCACCGCACCGAATGTGGTGCTCCTCGACGTCCACATGCCCGCCGGCGGCGGGGTCGCGGTGTTGCGGGGCGTCCTCGACCGGCTCGGCGCCGATGCCGAGAACGCGCCGGTCTTCCTCGCCCTGAGCGTCTCCGACGCCGCCGAGGACGTGATCGCGACGATCCGGGCCGGCGCCCGGGGGTATGTCACCAAGACGATCGACGGCGCCGAACTCGCCGATGCGGTGCGCCGGGTCGCGGAGGGTGACGCGGTGTTCAGCCCTCGGCTGGCCGGGTTCGTGCTCGACTCGTTCACCGGGAAGTCGTCGGCCCCCGAACCTCCGCTGGATCCCGAACTCGACTCCCTCACCCGCCGTGAACTCGAGGTGTTGCGGCTGCTGGCCCGCGGTTACACCTACCGGGAGATCGCCGAGGAACTCTTCATCTCGATCAAGACCGTCGAGACGCATGCGTCGAACGTGCTGCGCAAGACCCAGCAGTCCAACCGGAACGCGTTGACCCGCTGGGCGGCCACGCGCCACATCGGCTGATCCCGCGGGAGCGTTTACCTCCCGCGGGCGCTATCCCATAAGCGGGAGGGAATCGGCCACGCGGGAGCTGCGGCGGATTCAACTCCAAAGGCCCTAGCGCAGCAGCGCGATCGCCAGGACGACGAGCACAGCCAGCACCGCGAAGAACACGAACACCGACACGGCGAGCGCGGTGCTGGAGGTCGCCGAGTTCCGGGTCGGTTCCCCGAACCCGGGGTTCATCGGCTGACGGTGGGGCGACGACGACTGGGACGTCATCGCATACGGCGGCGGCGTCGACATCAGGGTCGGGGAGTGGTGCTCCTGCCGGGTGTGCGGGATGTCGCGTGAGGCGCGGTCGCCGGCCAGGGTCTGGGCGTAGGGCGGCAGCGTCGCGCCCGCGACCGGGCGGTGAGGTCCCGTGGTCGACGAGCGGTTGTTGCGCTGCGCCCACACCGGCGTACCGGCGCCGGGGCGGGTGATGAGTCCGGTGAGCACCTGGTCCTTGGTGCCGCGCGAACCCGCCGCGAACGCGGTGAGGGCGTCACGTGCCTCGGCCATGGTCGGCCGCTTCGTCGGGCTCGGTTCCAGCAGGCGCAGCAGGACCGGTTCGAGGTCGCCGGCCTTGGTCATCGGGTTGATCCGCGCGCGAGCGACCTTGTGCAGCAGGGCGATCGAGTTGTCGTCGACGCCGAACGGCGGCTGGCCCTCGACCATCGTGTAGATCGTGGCGCCCAGCGAGTAGACGTCGGAGGCCTCCATCGGCTCCGCGCCACGAGCCACCTCGGGGGCGAAATAGGCTGGGGTGCCGGTGATCACGCCGGTCTGGGTGAGGCTGACGTCGTCCTTGGCCCGCGAGATGCCGAAGTCGGTGATCTTGACGAGCCCCGCGTTGCGGCCGCCCTCGGCGATCAGGATGTTGCCCGGCTTGATGTCGCGGTGGACGATACCGGCCGCGTGGGCCTCGACCATCGCATCGGCCACCTGCGCGCCGATCTGGGCCGCCTCCCTCGGCTCGAGTGTCGTTACTGCATGCAGGATCTGGGCGACGCTGCGCGACGGCAGGTACTCCATCACCAGCCACGGCTCGCCGCGGTCGAGGGCTACGTCGTGCATCGCGATGGCATTGCGATGGGACAGCTTCGCCGCGATGCGACCCTCGCGCATCGCCCGCTTGCGGACGTTGTCCGCGGAATCCTCGGTGAGGCCCTCGGTGGAGACGACCTGCTTGACGGCCACGTCGCGATCGAGGAGCTGATCGCGGGCCAGCCACACCGTGCCCATGCCGCCGCCACCGATCCGCGACTTCAGGCGGTATCGGCCGGCCACCAGGTACTGGGGACCTGGGGCATGATGGGTTCCGACGGACGGTGGCATACGGCGATGATAGCCGCGAGGGCTCGTCGGCGGGCACTGCGCTTGACAGTGTGATCGCACATGTGTTCGACTCGCTCCATGCGATGGTCCGAGCAGGCGGTCGAGGTCGACGACGGGGCGCTCCCCGGGCTGAGCCGCTCCGGCCTGGTGCGGTCGGTGCGGACTCCCGACTTCGAGGGTGTCACCTTTCACGAGGTGCTCGCGAAGAGTGCTCTCAATCGTGTCCCGGAAGCGTCTCATCTCCCGTTCCAGTTCACCGTCAACACTTTTCGCGGGTGCACTCACGCGTGCCGCTATTGTTTCGCCCGGCCGACGCACGAATACCTCGACCTCGACGCAGGCAAGGACTTCGACTCCCAGGTGGTCGTGAAGCTGAACGTGGCCGCGGTGCTGCGCAAGGAGCTCAAGCGTCGCTCGTGGACGCGGGAGACCGTCGCACTGGGCACCAACACCGACCCGTATCAGCGCGCGGAAGGCCGGTACAAGCTCATGCCGGGCGTGATCTCTGCGCTCGCAGAGTCCCGGACACCGTTCTCGATCCTCACCAAGGGGACGCTGATCCGGCGCGATCTGCCTCTGCTGCGGCAGGCGGCGGGCCAGGTCCCGGTGAGCATCGGCATCTCGCTGGCCATCATCGACCCGGATCTGCAGAAGAAGATCGAACCCGGCACCCCGTCGCCGCAAGCCAGACTGTCGCTGATCCGCGACCTCGCCGACGCCGGCCTCGCGCCGCACGTGATGGTCGCACCGGTCATCCCGTATCTCACGGATGCGAAATCCCATCTCGACGAGCTGCTCGGGGCTCTCGCCGACGCGGGGGCGTCGGGCGTGACCGCGTTCCCCATGCACCTGCGATCCTCGACCAAGCCGTGGTTCCTGGAGTGGCTGGCCGAGGAACATCCCGCACTGATCCGCAGATACCGCGGACTCTACGGGCGCGGTGCCTACGTGACGCCGGAGTACTCCTCATGGCTGCGTGAGCGGATGCAGCCCCTGGTGCAGCAGCACGGGCTGGCGGGCTCCGGTGGGCTGCGACAGTCCGGCTCGGACGCGGGATCGCCCGGATCGGTCGCCGCACCGGAGCTGCAGCACGCGCTCACTCTGTTCTGACCCTCTGCTGCCTGAGGTGCGAGAGCGAAGCGAGCTGCCCCCGCTGCCTGAGGTGCGAGCGAAGCGAGCTGCCCCCGCTGCCTGAGGTGCGAGCGAAGCGAGCCACGAAGGCCTGGTGAGATGACGTCACCAGGCCTTCGTGGCTCGTCGCTTGCGCTCCTCTCACCTCAGGCAGCGGGGTTGGTGCTCGCACCTCGGGGTCTGTGGCGAAAGATGCACCAGTGCAACGTGTTACGAGCGCGATCCGGGTGCTGACGGTCCTCGGTTGACGCTTGCCGGTGGGTGGTTCTACTCTCTGCTTATCGAAACAATGTTCGAATGATCGGCGGACGAGATCACCCTCTCGGATCATTCCCACGGCGGTTCGAGGACCAGATGGCGCAGCACCTTCCCGGCTCGCTCGAGTACCACCACGCGACTGGAGAGTGTCATGGATGTGTCGTCCCGTACGGATGAATTGGCCGGACTCCGCCGACGCATGGCGGCGATGTCGGGACGCCCCGACCGGCCTGTGGTGGAGACCCGCGATCCGGCCGCCGGCGTGCTGCCGATTCCGGAGCCGTTGTCGGAGATATTGCCGCACAACGGGATTCCGCGCGGTACGGTCGCCCGGTTCGATGGCGCCAATTCGTTGCTGGTCGCGATGATCGCGTCGGTCACCCGTGCGGGCGGCCAGGTCGGGATCGTCGGGATGCCCCGGCTGAGCCTGCTGTCGGCGGTGGAGATGGGCGCGGACCTCTCGCGCATCGCCACCATCCCCGACCCCGGCATCGATCCGGTGGAGGTGGCCGCCGTCCTGCTCGACGGCATGGACCTGGTGGTGCTCGGCCGTGTGGGGCCGGGTACGGCGGATGCGGTGCCCCCGTCGCGGGCACGCGTGGTGATGGGACGCGTCCGTAAGCAGTCGTCGGTCCTGCTGGTCGCCGGGGGCACCTGGCCGGGTGCGCAGCTGAACATCGAGGCGCGGGTGCTCACCTACCGGCACAGTCCGTTGCTGTCCGGCGCCACCGACCTCGACTCCGCGCGCAGCGGTTATGGCCGCATCGGCGGGATGAGACTGCAGGTCACGGCATCGGGACGCGGCCGTCAGACGCAGAGCACCGAGGTCGATCTCCTGGCACGAGGCCAGGGGTCCGATCGATCGGTGGAGATGGTCTCGACGACGAGCACTCGTCCGGTCCTCGCGGTCGCGAACTGATGACACGGCAGGAACCCGCCAGGCGGACCCTTGCGCTCTGGTGCCCGGACTGGCCGGCGATGGCGGCGGCCGCCGAGGCCGATCTGCCGCCGTTGCATCCGGTGGCGGTGTTGTCGGCGAATCGGGTGGTGGCCTGTTCGTCCACCGCCCGGGCCGTCGGCGTCCGACGCGGCATGCGCAAACGTCAGGCGCAGGCACTCTGCCCGGAGATGACCGTCGTCGCGGCCGACGAGGTCCGCGACGGTCGGCTGTTCGATCCGGTGGTGGCCGCGGTGGCCGAGGTGCTCCCGACCCTCGAGGTGCTCCGGCCCGGTCTGCTGGTGATCCCCGGAGATCGGGCGGCGCGCTACTTCGGCGGCATGGAGGCACTTGCCGAAGAACTCGTCGACATCGTGTCGGCCTGCGGCATCGAGTCGCAGGTCGGCATCGCCGACGAGATCTTCACCGCGGTCCTCGCCGCGCGGCGCGGCCATCAGGTCGAGCCGGGCGGAGACCGGGCCTATCTCGCCGACCGGCCCATCGCCGACCTCGCCCTCGAACCGAGCATGAGCGATCCGTCGCGTGCCGAGCTGGTGGACCTGTTGCGGCGCCTGGGGATCGGCACCATCGGCGCATTCGCCGAGATGGACATCGCCGACGTGGCGACCCGTTTCGCCCGGGACGCGGTGCTCGCGCACCGTCTGGCCAACGCGTTGCCGGGTCGAGTGCCGTCGGGCCGACACCTGCCGGCCGAGCTGGACGTCGACCACACCTGCGATCCGCCCGTCGACCGCATCGACGCCGCGGCGTTCATCGGCCGCACCCTCGCCGAGAAGCTCCACCGGCGCCTGCGCGATGCCGCCGTGGCCTGCACCCGACTCACCATCGAGGCGACCACCGAACGCGGACAGCAGCATTCGCGGACGTGGAACTGTGCGCAGCCGCTGACCCCGGAGACCACCGCGGACCGCATCCGATGGCAGCTGGAGGGCTGGCTGACCGGTGGCCGGCGGGGTAACGGACGGGCGAGAGGCCAGGTCAAGGACACCCGCCCCGACTCGCCGATCGTGCGTCTGCGGCTGGAGCCGGTGGAGGTCGTCGAGGCCGGTGCCCTGCACTACCAGCTCTCGGACACCCTCACCGGTGGCTCGGCGGTCGACCCCGACGTCGAAGAACGCGCCCGACGCTCCCTGGTCCGCATCCAAGGTCTGCTGGGAGGCGATGCCGTGCGCATCCCGGTGCTCAGCGGCGGGCGCGGCCCGGCCGAACGGATCACGATGGTGTCCCTCGGTGACGAGCGGACACCGCGCCGCGACCCCTCCGCGCCGTGGCCGGGCCACCTGCCGCAACCCACGCCCACCGTGCTGGTGGAGACGGCGATCAGCGTGCTCGACGCACTCGGTCAGCCGGTGCGGGTGACCGAGCGGGGAGCGTTCACCGCCGAACCGGTGACCGTCCGGTTGTCGGGGTCGTCGGGTCGCGGGAAGGGTCGAAAGGCGAGCTGGGGACTGTGCTGGTGGGCCGGCCCGTGGCCGGTCGGCATGGAACGGGCATCCGCGGCTGGGGCCACGAAGCTGACCGCCCGGGCACAGGTCCTGCTCGACGACTCACGCGCGCTGCTGCTCTGCTATCGCGGCGGTGAGTGGATCGTCGAAGGGGTCTACGAGTGAAGGCCTCAGCTGTTGCGTCCCCGCGCGATCACCGGCCAGCGTGTGTCCGAGCCGTCGATCGCCACCAGTTCGTCGACGAGGTTGACCGCGTTGCACACGTGATTCGGCACCACGCGCACGAAACTCCCGATACCGGGGATGCGCTCGTCGGACGCCCCGGCCGGGAACTCCACCACCGCATGATGTTCCGACAGCATCACGATGCGGGCGTCATGATGATCGAGGAGCCGGCCGTACCCGGTGGCCCAGGGGGCGCGGTCGGCTCCGAGGATCTTGCTGCCCGCGTCGAGGACGATCCGGTGGTTGTCACGGCGTACCACCGTCGCGACCGCGGTCAACGAGACGTCGCCGAAACCGCACGAGCCGATCTCCACCTGCTGCGCGTCGTTGAACGGGTACACGCCGGGCCGGATCTCGGTCAGGACGTTCGCCTGCCCGGCGTCGAGCAGGCCGACCGTCGGGGTCGAGCCGCCGCTGCGTACGCGCGGTTCGATTCCGTTGGCGCGCAAGCCGTCGGCCGCCGTCGCCAGTGCGGCCAGCTCCTGGGCGGCGGCGTCGCGTCGGGTGTCCCCGAGGCCATAGGAGTGGCCCGGGAAGGTGAACACGCCGATCACGTCGAGTCCTTCTGCGACGCCCGCGGCGCCGACCGAACCGGCCAGTTCGGGGGTGACGCCGGTGCGGTGCTGACCGGAGTCGACCTCGACGAGCACCTGTATCGGCGCCGAACCCACCGCCGAGGCGAGATGCCGTGCGCCGGCGAGGGAATCGATCCCCAGTCGCAGGGTGACCCGTTCGGCGAGGGCGCGCAGCCGTGTTGCCTGACCGGCGGTCGGCCACAACGGATACGCGATGAAGATGTCGGTGCACCCGGTGATCTCCGCGGCGTCGGCGAAGGCCTCGGCCTCGCCGATGGTCGCCACGGTCAGTCCGACCGCGCCGTGCTCGATCTGCAGGCGGGCGATCTCGGCGCACTTGTGGGTCTTGGCGTGCGGTCGGACGTCGACCCCGAAGCTCCGGGCTGCTCCGGCGAGGGTGGCGAGGTTGCGGTCCAGGCGGTCGACGTCGACCTCGAGGTACGGGGTGTCGATCACGCGTCGCGCCCACCCGAACGGCGGGCACGCCCCATCGCTGCCGCCGACTCACCGAACAGCAGATACTCCTGATGCAGGATGCGGGTGGTCAGGCCGGGGGTGAAGCGGTGCCCGATCTCGGCGATCGTCCCGACGACCGAGCTGACCCGCTTGGGCCGGTCGACGATCGCGTGCAACACGCGAGCGGCGGCCTTGTCCACATCCCAGGTGCCGGGCTGGTTGTCGTAGGCCTCGGTGGGCGAGATCATCCGCGTCTTCACCAGCGGCAGACGCACATTGGAGAACGTGACGTGGTCGGAGACGGTCTCGGTGCCGGTGACGTCGCTGAACGCCTCCAGCGCCGCCTTCGACGCCGCGTACGCACCGAAGCGCGGCCCGCGGGACTGCACCGCGATCGAGGTCACGTTGACCACATGCCCCGACCTCCGGGCCACCATGTGCGGCAGGAGCCCGAGGATGAGGTTGACCGCGCCGAAGTAGTTGACCGCCATGACCCGGTGGTAGTCGTGCGAGCGCTGCACCGAGTTCACCGTGGCGCGCCGGATGGACCGGCCGGCGTTGTTGACCAGCACGTCCACGTGACCGTGCTCGGCGAGCACCGACTTGACCAGCGCGTTGACCGACTCCTCGTCGGTGATGTCGCACTGGTACGCCACCGCCCGGCCCGGCGGGATGCCCTTCTTGCTGGTCGTCGAGTTCAATTCGTCTGCGGCGGAATCGAGTTCCTCGGCCGACCGGGCCACGATCATCACATTGGCGCCGCGGGCGACGCACATCCGGGCGGTGGCCTTGCCGATACCGCTCGACCCGCCGGTGATCAGGATGTTCTTGCCCACCAGCGGACCCCGGGGATCGCGGCGCCGGTTGCGGGACCGGTCGAGGTGGGTAGACCAGTACTGCCACAGGCCCGGTGCGTACTCGGTGAAGTCCGGAACGCTGATCCCGTGCTCGTGGAGGACGGCGAGGGTGGCGTCGGAGGAGAAGTCCACCGGCAGCGACACCGCGTCGAGCACCGCCGACGGGATACCCTGTTGGGCGGCAAGGAGATTGCGGCCGATGCGAGCGGGTCCCATGGCCGACAGTGCCAGCGCGGGCTCGACCACCGAGTGCGGGATGACGTCGAAACCGCGAGGCGCGCCGAACGCCGGGGCGAGGGCGTTGTACATCTCGGTGGTGGTCAGCGAACGCCGGTCGCCGAGGTGGAACACCAGCCCGCTGCGTTCGGGGTCCACGGCGATGAGTGCGACCATCGCGGCGGCGACGAAGTCGACGGGCACCATGTTGAGTTTGCCGAGGTCGGGCATCGGCAACCGCAGCCTCGACGGCAGGTGGCCGAGCGCGGCGAGGTGGCCGAAGAAGTAGTAGGGACCGTCGATCTTGTCCATCTCGCCGGTTCGCGAGTCGCCGACCACGATCGAGGGCCGGTAGACCCGCCACCGCAGGCCCTCGCGTTCGCGGACGACCCGCTCCGCCTCGAACTTGGTCCGGTGGTACGCCGTCGGAAAGCCCTGGCCGACCTCGAAATCGGTTTCGGTGAACCGGCCGCGGTGATCGCCGGCGACGGCGACCGAGGACACGTGGTGGAACAGGGCGTCGTGGGCGATGGCGAAGTCGGCGACGCGAGAGGTGCCGATGACGTTGGCCGCGCGCTGTGACTCGGCGTCGGCGGCCATGTCGTAGATCGCGGCGAGGTGGACCACGTGGTCGAATTCCGGCAGGTCATGCGCGTCGAGGCCGAGGCCCGGGCTGGTCAGGTCCCCGACGACCGGGGTCACCCGGCCGGTGGCACCGAGCTCGTCGAGCAGGGCGTCGAACGCCGATCGGGAGGATTCGCGCACCAGGGCGTGGATGGTCGCGCCAGGGTCGACGGTCAGAAGTCGATCGATGACGCGTCGGCCGATGAATCCGCTGCCTCCGGTGATGAAGTAGCTGGTCATGTAGGGATCCCATCATGTGAGCGGGCGTGAGGCCCGCTTGATGTCCTCGTCCCCCCGGATGGGAGATGGAATCTGTCTGGTACTCAGAGTTGCACTTACCTGGCCTGAGCGCAATGACTTCCGGGTGTGGAATCGAGATGTTCATTCGAAAATATGTTCGATAGACTGTTCGGGTGGGCTGGGATCAGGGACCACCGACATGGTCGGAGATGGAGCGGGTGCTCTCCGGTCGCGCGCCCGACGGCGGGCGTCCGGGCACCGCCTTCGGTCCCGACGACAGCGACCACGCGATGTTCCCGGGCGACGGCGGCGACAGCCCGGCCTGGTCGCGCAAACGCGGCGCCTACCAGGCGGAGGACATCGCGCGTGGCTCGTCGTCGGTGGCCTATGCCGAGCTCCACGCCCACAGCTCGTACAGCTTCCTCGACGGCGCGTCGATGCCGGAGGAACTGGTAGAGGAGGCCGAACGCCTCGGACTCCAGGCGCTGGCCGTCACCGATCACGACGGCTTCTACGGCATCGTCCGGTTCGCGGAGGCCGCCCGCGAGTTCGCGATGCCGACGGTCTTCGGTGCCGAGCTGTCGCTGGAACCCGACATCGCCCGGACCGGTCTCAACGATCCGCCGGGAGAGCATCTGCTGGTCCTCGCCCGCGACGGAGAGGGTTACCGGCGGTTGTCGCGGACCATCGCCGAGGCGCACATGGTGGCGGGTGAGAAGGGGTTGCTGCGCTACGACCGCGACGCCCTGGCCGGTGCGGGCGACGGGCACTGGCTGGTCCTCACCGGTTGCCGGAAGGGCGCGGTCCGGCGTGCGCTGGACCGCGGCGGCGTCCCGGCCGCGGAGATCGCGCTGCGGGAGATGATCGAGACCTACGGCCACGGCAACGTCGTCCTCGAACTCACCGCCCAGGGCATGCCCGACGACGACGAACGCAATGGTGTGCTCGCCGGTCTCGCCGCCCGCGTCGGAGTGCCGACGGTTGCGACCACGGGTGCGCACTTCGCCGCACCCCGACGCCGCCGGCTGGCGATGGCGATGGCGGCGGTACGGGCACGCACCGACATCGAGACCATCGCCGGATGGATGCCGGGTGTCGCCGGCGCACACCTGCGCAGCGGTGACGAGATGGCCCGGCTGATGCCCGCGCACCTCGACGCGATCGACAACGCGGTCGGCATCGCCGCCGACTGCGCCTTCGAGCTCGGTCTGATCGCACCGGAGTTGCCGCCGTTCGACGTGCCGGAGGGTTACACCGAGGCCAGCTGGCTGCGCGAACTCACCATGACCCGCGCCCGGCGTCGATACGGCACACCCGTCGAACATCCGCAGGCCTACCGGCAGATCGAACACGAACTCGCCATCATCGAAACCCTCACGTTCCCCGGCTATTTCCTCGTCGTCGCCGACATCGTCGACTTCTGCAAGGCCAACGACATCCTGTGTCAGGGCCGGGGGAGTGCCGCCAACTCGGCGGTCTGTTACGCGTTGGGGATCACCAACGTCGACCCGGTCGCCAACAAGCTGCTGTTCGAGCGGTTCCTCGCCCCAGAGCGCGACGGGCCACCCGACATCGACATCGACATCGAGTCCGACCGTCGTGAGGAGGCCATCCAGTACGTCTACCGCCGGTATGGCCGGGATCGCAGCGCCCAGGTGGCCAACGTCATCACCTATCGCGGCCGCTCGGCGATCCGGGACATGGCGCGGGCGCTGGGGTATGCACCCGGGCAGCAGGACGCCTGGGCCAAGTCCCCGGACACCGCGCCTTCCGACGTGACCGATCTGGCCGGTGAGATCCTGGGCATGCCACGGCATCTGGGCATCCACTCCGGGGGCATGGTGATCTGTGACCGGCCCATCGCCGACGTCTGCCCCACGGAGTGGGCACGGATGGAGAACCGCAGCGTGCTGCAGTGGGACAAGGACGACTGCGCGGCCATCGGGCTGGTCAAGTTCGACATGCTCGGTCTCGGGATGCTCTCGGCGCTGCACTACGCGATCGATCTGGTCGCCGAGCACAAGGGCATCGAGGTCGATCTCGCCACCCTCGACCTCGCCGAACCGGCGGTCTACGAGATGCTGTGCCGCGCCGACTCGGTCGGCGTGTTCCAGGTGGAGTCCCGCGCCCAGATGGCGACCCTGCCGCGGCTGAAACCGCGTTGTTTCTACGACCTGGTCGTCGAGGTGGCGCTGATCCGTCCCGGTCCCATCCAGGGTGGTTCGGTGCATCCCTTCATCAAGCGACGCAACGGAGACGAGCCGGTCACCGTCGAACACCCGTCGATGCACAAGGCCCTCGAGCGGACGCTGGGGGTGCCGCTGTTCCAGGAACAGTTGATGCAGCTGGCCGTCGACGTCGCGGGCTTCGACGCCTCCGAGGCCGACCAGCTGCGTCGGGCGATGGGCTCCAAACGGTCGCCGGAGAAGATGGAACGCCTGCGCAAACGCTTCTATGCCGGGATGGAAGAGCTCCACGGCATCACCGGGGACGCCGCCGACCGTATCTTCGAGAAGATGGCCGCCTTCGCCAACTTCGGCTTCCCGGAGAGCCATTCGCAGAGTTTCGCCTCGCTGGTCTTCTACTCGTCGTGGTTCAAGCTGCATCACCCGGCCGCGTTCTGCGCGGCGCTGCTACGGGCTCAGCCGATGGGTTTCTACTCGCCGCAGACGCTGGTCGCCGACGCCCGCCGGCACGGGGTGGCGGTCCATCGCCCCGACATCAACGCCTCCCTCGCGCACGCAACCCTGGAGAACGAGGGCCTCGACGTGCGTCTGGGGCTCGACGAGGTGCGCGGGGTCGGGGAGGAGGTGGCCCAGCGGATCGTCGACCGGCGCGCCGACGGACCGTACACCGACATCACCGACGTCTCCCGCCGGGCAGCGTTGAGCGCCAAGGAACTCGAGGGTCTCGCCGGGGCAGGGGCCTTCGACGGTTTCGGTCTCAGCAGGCGCCAGGCGCTCTGGGAGGCCGGGGCGGCCGCGACCGTTCGCGACGACCAGCTGGAACTCCGCTCGTCGGGTGCCACGCCGACGCTGCCCGGGCTGTCCGACATCGAACTGGCGGCCACCGACGCCTGGGCCACCGGCATCACCCCGAAGTCGTATCCGACGCAATTCCTGCGCCCTCGGCTCGACGCGATGGGGGTGGTGGCCGCGGACCGGTTGCTGTCGGTGCCCGACGGCGCGCGCGTACTGATCGGCGGGGCGGTGACACACCGCCAACGACCTGCGACGGCGTCAGGGGTGACCTTCATCAACCTCGAGGACGAGACCGGGATGGTCAACGTGGTGTGTTCCGTCGGCCTGTGGGCGCGGTACCGTGTACTGGCACAGACCGCACCGGCGTTGCTGGTGCGCGGTCGGGTACAGAATGCTGAAGGCGCCGTGACCGTTGTCGCAGATCGTTTGCAGCGCATGGATCTTCGGGTGGGAACCAGATCCAGGGACTGGCAGTGACCCGTCGGGGTCTGCCGGAGTGACAAACTACGAATCGGGGAAATCGATGTCGCAGCAGGTCGTGGTGACCGTCAAGCCGAAGAGCAGCAAGGGTCCGCTGGTGGAGGCCGGACCCGACGGAGCCCTCACCATCTACGTTCGCGAACCCGCCACCGAGGGTCGTGCCAACAAGGCGGTCGCCGAGCTGCTCGCCTCACATCTCGGCGTACCCAAGAGCAAGGTCGCGCTCATCGGCGGGGCCACCGCCCGCACCAAGCGGTACCGCGTCGACTAGACGGCGCCGACGAAGCCGTTCTGCCGCCACGCCTCGTAGACGACGATGCTCGCCGCGTTGGCGAGGTTGTGGGATCGACGGCCGGCGAGCATCGGGATGCGCACCCGGTCGGTGACCTCGGGTTCGGCGAGCACTTCGTCGGGCAGACCGGTGGGTTCCGGACCGAACAGCAGCACGTCGCCGGGCCGGTAGTCGACGTCGGTGTGGTAGCGCTCCGCGTGTGCGGTGAACGCGAACACCCGCTCGGGCTTCAGTGTGGTCCACGCCGTCACCAGGTTGGGATGCACGGTCACGGTGGCCATCTCGTGATAGTCCAACCCCGCCCGCTTGACCTGGGCGTCGGACATCGAGAACCCCAACGGTTCGATGAGGTGCAGTTCGCACCCGGTGTTGGCGGCCAGCCGGATCGCGTTTCCGGTGTTCGGCGGGATGCAGGGTTGATAGAACATGATCCGGAACATGATGTGCTCAGCGTAGTCGCCGGGCTCGGCGCCGATGACAGCGCGCGGAACTCCGCTACAGGTCGAAGCCGGTGTTCGCCCCGCACAGCACGATGCACAGCGTCGAATCCGGTTCCGGGCGAACCGCTCCGGTGGTCACCGCGGCGACGGCGGCGGCGGTGCCGTGTTCGACGAGGATGCGGTGAGAGTCCCACAGCATCCGCCGTGCGTCGATGAGCTGGGCGTCGGTCACCAGCACGCTGTCGACGTCGGGGCGCTGCGCGGCGGTCTCCCAGCAGATGTCGCCGACGCGGGTGGCGCCGAGGGAATCGGCGGCGACGCTCTCGAGTTCGACCGGGACCGGTGATCCCGCCGCCCGTGCCTGGTGGAGACAGGACGCCCCGAGGGGTTCGACACCCACGAGGCGGTCACCGGGACGCAGGGTCGCCGCGAGACCGGCCAGCAGGCCGCCACCGCCGACGCAGACCACGGTGGTAAGCGGATCGGGGACGTCCTCGGTCATCTCGAGACCGATCGTGCCCGCGCCCGCGACGATGTCGGGCAGATCGTATGCGTGCAGTGGGAGCGCACCGGTGGTTGCGGCGAGTTCGCCTGCGGCGTCGGCGGCGTCCTGATAGCGCAGTCCGACGAGATGGACCTGCGCGCCCAGGGTGCGCAACGTCTGGACCTTGACCTCGGGTGCGGTCTCGGGGATCACGACCGTGCACGGCACGCCGGCGATCCGTGCGGCCCACGCCGCGCCGATCGCCGCGTTGCCTCCGGATGCGACGAGAACGCCGGCGTCGGTCAGCGCTCCCCGGGCGCGTGCATGCAGCGTCGCCGACAGGCTGCCCCGCACCTTGAAACAGCCGCCGAGCTGGAGGTATTCGAGTTTGAACACGACGTCCCGGGGGCCGTCGACGGTCTCGATGACAGTGCGCAGTGTCGGTGTCCGTCGCAGGAGAGGGGAGATGGTTGCCGCAGCGAGGTCGACGTCGGCCCGTGTTGCTCTCACGGCTCTGACAGTAGTGGCTCACATCGCAGTCGTCGTGGATGGAAGAATGTCGGGCGTGACCGCGATACGACTGGACGGCAAGACCACGCGCGACGAGATCTTCGCAGATCTCACCGAACGGGTGAACACACTGCGCGAGGCGGGCATCACCCCCGGTCTGGGCACAGTGCTCGTCGGCGACGACCCGGGCTCGCATTCCTATGTGAAGGGCAAGCACTCGGACTGCGCCCGCATCGGGGTCGCCTCCATCCGCAAGGATCTGCTGGCCGACGCCACCACCGAGCAGCTCAACGCGGCGATCGACGAACTGAACGCCGACCCGGCCTGCACCGGGTACATCGTGCAGCTGCCACTGCCCAAGCACCTCGACGAGAACGCGGCGCTCGAGCGGATCGATCCGCTCAAGGACGCCGACGGACTGCACCCGATCAACCTCGGTCGCCTGGTCCTGGGCAAGGAGTCGACACTCCCGTGCACGCCGCGCGGCGTCATCCATCTCCTCCGTCGCTACGACATCCCGATCGCCGGTGCCCGCGTCACCGTCGTGGGGCGCGGCGTCACCATCGGCCGGCCGATCGGCCTGCTGCTGACACGGCGTAGCGAGAACGCCACCGTCACCCTCTGCCACACCGGCACCGCCGATCTCCGGTCCGAGGTCGAGCGCGCCGACATCGTCGTCGCGGCCGCCGGCGTGCCGCATCTGATCACCAAGGACATGGTGAAGCCGGGTGCCGCGGTCATCGACGTGGGCGTCAGCCGGACCGACGCCGGCCTGGTCGGCGACGTCCATCCCGACGTGTGGGAGGTCGCCGGACACGTCTCGCCGAACCCCGGCGGGGTCGGACCCCTCACGCGCGCCTTCCTGCTCGTCAACGTCGTCGAACGGGCCGAGCAGCAACTCGCCGCCCAGCAGGCCGCCACCGAAGCCGTCGCCGGCGTTGAGGGCGGCGGCACGGCGTGAGTCCGGACGAGCCGCGGGTCGGTCCGGCCGGGGCGGATCTGCCCTCGTCGGATCCGAATCGGTTGCGTCCGCCGGCCCCTGGTGACGGACATCACGACACCGCACCCGGGCCCGAGCCGGTGCAGGGGGTGCGCGCGGTTCTCGTCCAGATCCCGTACCTGCTGGTCATGCTGGGTGTCCTGGCAGCAGCGCTGCTCGTGATGTTCGATCGCTGGCGCCGAGGATCCTTCGTGTTCGGCACGGCGCTTCTCGTCGGAGCACTGCTCCGTGCGTTCATCCCGGCGTCCCAGGCGGGATTACTGCAGGTCAGAGGGAAATTGTTTGACGTCTCCGTGATGGCGACGGTCGGCGGTGTGATGCTCTGGCTCGCCACGTCGATCGACTCTTTGGGCACGGATTGATTACAATAGATACCTGAGCGTGACCTTCAGACCGAGTGGTCGCGCCTGACCAGGCAATTCTCTCTGCCGAGCACTGAGTACGACGCTGGGGCAGACGCACCGACCGCTGGAGTACGTATCACTGCAACACCGACCGATGACCATGTGAATGAAGTGACGTCGATGGGCGTGTCGGCAGGTGCCGGCATGATCCACTACGTCCTGCTGACGCGTGACGATCTCGGCCGCAGCGTGGTGGATTCCCGCGTCATCGACGTCGACCCCACCGACGGTCTCGACGGCGCGGGTCGCGTCAACGCCGGCATCGACGTCATGCTCGGCGCCGCCCGCGAGGCCGACGCCCGGGTGGGCCCGATCGGCGTGGCCGCCCGTACCGCCGCCCAACGGCGCCATCTGCGATCGCGGGGGAGCGGCCCCCGACGCCAGATCCGTCTGGTCGCCGAGGACGAGGCCGTGGTCGCCTGCCTCGCCGACACCGGCGAGATCGATCGTTTCTCCACCGCCGTCGTTGTCGACTGCGGCGACACCGGTATGTCGATCTACACCGTTGATCCGAGCAGTCGCCGGATCACCGGGCTCGAACGCTCGACGGTCCTCAGCGGACGCCGCCTCGACCGGGCCATCGCCGCGAACCTCACCGCCGACAACCCATCGCTGGGAGAGGCCGCCCGCACGCGCGCCGGACGCAGCGAACTGCTCAGCGCCTGCCGGACTGCGAAAGAAGAGATCGCCTACGGACATTCGGGCGCCGGATCAGACGGCCCCTCGGTGGCACTCCCCGGTGGTGCGGGACGGGTCGCGCTGACCGAGTCCCATGTGGCGAACGCGGTGGCACCGATGGTCCGCGAGGCACGCGAGGTGTTCGACCGGTACGTCGCCGAGGCGTCCGCCCGTGGCGTCATCCCGGAGGCGGTGGTCTTCGTCGGCGGTCTGGCCAATCTGCCCGCGGTCCGCGACATGGCCCGCGGCCACGACCTCGACACGGTGTGCCCGTCGACCCCGGAGTTGGTCGCGGCGACCGGAGCGGCTCTTCTGGCCGGCGAAACCTATTCGGGCACAACCCGGCTCGCCTTCATCGGTGGGCAGCGGCAGCGCGAGTGGTTATCGGCCACGCCGCTTGCGGCCGCGGGCGCGATCATCGCCGCGGTCCTGATCACCTTCTACGCGGTCAGCTCGTCGTTCGCCGACCGCGAGGTCCCCGAGCCGTCGTCGACGGTCGGTAGCGTCCCCGCCGTCGCCACGTCGAGCGAGAAGAGTTCGACGCCGGTGCCGACGACCCAGGCCCCGGTGACGCAGGTTCCGGATCAGCCGGTCGAGCAGACCCATGAGCAGCCCGTCCAGCCGGTGCAGCCGGAGGAGCCGCCGGCGTGGAACGAACAGCCGGGCTGGGCCACCACCGAGTTGCCGCCGACCGAGCCGTCGACCGGGACGACCAGCACGCGCACGCTGTCGCCGTTCCCGTGGCCGACGCTGCCGTTCGTGCCGGGCTCGACGCCGCCCCCGATCCCGCCGACCCTGCTGCCCAAGGAGGTCCGGCCGCGGAACACCACGCCGGCTCCGCCGCCGCTCACCCAGCCGACGCCGAACAAGTCGGCACCCAGTCAGTCGTCGGGGGCATCGCCCAGCGAAGAGACACCGCAATCCGGAGCCGTTCGGACGGCACCGCCGGCGTCGTCGAGCACCCCGGTTCCCGCTCCGCGCTGAGCGCAGGCGGCCGGTTTCCGAACCCGGGAGGGCTGGGGGTCAGGCGTCGCGGCGTGCGAGCTCGACCGTGCGCTTGAGCAGGTCGCTGATGGCGTCGAACTCGGTGAGGAAGCCGTCGTGTCCGGTGTCGGATCGCACGACCTGCAGGCCGCCGACGCAGTTGCCCAGTTCTTCGGCGAGCTCGGCCTGTAACCGCAACGGGTACAGGCGATCCGAGTCGATTCCGCCGACGATGACCGGGACCTTGCACTCGTTGAGCGCCTTCTTGATGCCGCCGCGGTTGCGGCCGACGTCGTGATGGTTGAGGACCTCGGTGAGCACTACGTAGCTGCCCGGGTCGAAGCGCTGCATCAGCTTCGACGCCTGATGTTCGAGGTAGCTCTGCACGGCGTAACGACCGCCGAGTAGCGGCTGCTCGTCGCCCTGCGGTTTGTTCTCGAACCGCTCGTCGAGCTCGGGTTCGCTGCGGTAGGACAGGTGTGCGATCTGGCGGGCGATGCCCATGCCGGTCAGCGGTGTCTGTCCGGTTCCGTGGTAGTTGCCGCCGTGCCAGGCCGGGTCGGACTTGATGGCGGCGATCTGTGTGGTCTGGATGCCGATCTGGTCGGCAGTGGCGCGGGCGCCGACGGCCAGCACCAGTGCGCTGCGGACGCGATCGGGGTACTCGATGGCCCACTCGAGCGCGCGGGCGCCACCCATCGACCCGCCGAGAACTGCTCCGACGCTGCGGATTCCGAGGCGGTCGAGGAGTGCGACCTCGGCGCGGACCTGGTCGAGCACGGTGATCTGCGGGAAGCGTGAACCCCACGGTTGACCGTCGGAGGCGAGGGAGCCGGGACCGGTCGATCCCTTGCACCCACCGAGCACGTTGGCCGAGATGACACACCACTCGTCGGTGTCGATCGCCTGGCCCGGGCCGATGAGGCCGTCCCACCAGCCGGGCGTCTCGTGCTCGGCGTCGGCGGGACCGGTGACGTGGGAGTCGCCGGTGAGGGCGTGCAGGGTGAGGATGACGTTGTCGCGGGACGGCGACAACGTCCCCCAGCGCTGGAACGCCAGGGTGACGTTGTCGATCCGTTCACCGCTGTCGAGAGGCAGCGAGCCGATGCTCATGCCGACGAGCTTCCCGTCCGGGACCGACTCCCAGTCGGGCTGATCAGACGCTTGCGCGTTCAGGTCGATACTCACCGACAAAACTGCCTCACCTGTCCTATTTGGCGGCTGCGAAGCCCTGTTCGAGGTCCGCCAGGATGTCGTCGATTCCCTCGATACCCACGGCCAGGCGCACCAGGCCCGGGGTGACACCTGCGGCGAGCTGCTCCTCCGGGGTCAGCTGGCTGTGGGTGGTCGAGGCCGGATGGATGACCAGCGAACGGACGTCGCCGATGTTGGCCACATGGCTGTGCAGGGTCAGGGCGTCGACGAACTTCTTGCCCGCGTCCACACCGCCGGTGATCTCGAAGGCGATGATCGCACCCTGGCCCTTGGGGGCGAGTTCCTGGCCGCGCTGGTACCACGGCGAGGACTCGAGGCCGGCGTAGGCGACGGACTCGACCTGGGCGTGACCCTCCAGGAACTTCGCGACCTTCTGCGCGTTCGAGACATGGCGCTCGATGCGCAGGCTCAGGGTCTCGAGGCCCTGGGCGAGCAGGAAGGCGTTGAACGGGGCGATCGCCGCACCGGTGTCGCGCAGCCACTGGACGCGGGCCTTCAGCGCGTAGGCCGGAGCGCCGAGGTCGGCGAAGACCGCACCGTGGTAGCTGGGGTCCGGGGTGGTGAAACCGGGGAACAGGTCCTTGCCGTCGCGCTGCACGCGCCAGTCGAAGGTGCCGCCGTCGACGATCACGCCGCCGATCGCGGTGCCGTGGCCGCCGATGTACTTGGTGGCCGAGTGGACGACGACGTCGGCGCCGTGGGCCAGCGGGTTGATCAGGTACGGGGTGGCGACGGTGTTGTCGATGATCAGCGGCAGGCCGTTGCGGTGTGCGACCTCCGAGATGCCCTTGATGTCGAGGATCTCGTTGTTGGGGTTGGAGATCGACTCGCCGTACAGCGCCCGGGTGTTGTCCTTGATGGCGGCCTGCCACGACGCGGGATCCTCGGGATCCTCGACGAAGCTCACCTCGACGCCCAGCTTCGGCAGGGTGTAGTGGAAGAGGTTGTAGGTGCCGCCGTACAGACGCGGGCTCGACACCACGTGACCGCCGGTCTCGACGATGTTCAGGATCGCGTAGGTCTCGGCGGCCTGACCCGAAGCGACGAGCAGAGCCGCGACGCCACCCTCCAGGGCCGCGATCCGCTGCTCGACCGCATCCTGGGTCGGGTTCATGATGCGGGTGTAGATGTTGCCCGGCTCCGCGAGACCGAAGAGGTTCGCCGCATGCTGCGTGTCGTTGAAGACGTAAGAGGTGGTCTGGTAGATCGGCAGCGCCCGGGCGTTGGTGGCTGCATCGGCAGCCTGGCCCACATGGACCTGCTTGGTCTCGAAGCTCCAGTTGTCGGCTGGATTGGTGCCTTCGTTGGCATCAGACATGACTGTTGATCACTTTCTACGGTCGGCAGGGCCAAACTCGACCCTGTTGGGGTCCGACCTTCGGACCCGCGCTTGCCGGGGCTTCGCTTCCGCGATCCCACAACCCGGTCATCACCCGGAGCACCCCACCGCGGTTGGAGGGTTGCCGATCAGCTAGCCGGGGCTTGTCGCTGATACTCATGACCTGGCGACAAGGATATAACACGGATGTGAGTGCCAGAGAACCCTCCCGGTCACGCCGAATCGAAGTCCTCGTTAGCCATCCAAAACGTGTAGTGGGTGTGTCCTCCGAGCGGGTGAAATCTCCGGATGTGCAGCGTGAATCACCTGTTCGGGATCGTTAGCAACTCTCAGCGTCCTGTCAGGTTCGCTTTCTCCCCTTAGAGTTCCGCTCACCCGGTGAAGACGCCTCTTCATCCCTGAAGCGTGTCCGGGAGTGGTGAGGAGTGGGCCTCGTGAGGGCAATGGAGCATCTCAGGTCGCGTCGGACGTCGTTTCTGATCGCAACCGCGACCGGTGTGGCGGTGGCCGCGTCCTTCGGTTTGGTCGGCGGTGCCCCGGAGGCGAAGGCGGACTCGTGCGGTGCGGGCGCGGTCGTCATCGTGGGCGGGACCAACGATCCGGAGGGCCAGCACCTCGTCGGCGTGAAACAGCGCTACACCGGGCTCGGACCCGACAACAACCTCGATCCGAACTCCCCGTACGCCGGTGAGGGTGCCTACAAGGTCATCTACGCGGACTATCCGACGACTCTGTGGCCCCTGGGTGCGACGGGCTATGACTCGAGCGTCGCGCAGGGGACCGCAGCGACCAAGTCGGCGATCGCCGGCTACCAGTCGCAGTGTCAGGGCAAGCCCGTCGTCGTGGCCGGATACTCGCAGGGCGCCCGCGTCGCCGGCGACGTGCTGTCGCAGATCGGGAACGGCACGGCCGGCGAGGTCGCCGCGATCGACGAGACAGGCGAACCGATTCTCGACGACGAGGGCAACCCGGTCATGGTGACCATCGACCCGGATGTGATCAGCGGCGAGCTGTACTCCGATCCCCGACGCGCCGGCGACAAGACCGGGCGAGGTATCGAGCTGTCGCTGATCGGTGTGATCCCCGGTCTGACGATGTCGGGCCCGCGCGGCGCCAACGGTGCGGACGCGGGATTCGGAACGGTGTCGGATCGGGTGGTGTCGGTGTGCATCGACGGCGACCCCATCTGCGACCTACCGGACCCGCTGTACGACCCCATCGGTGCGATCGACGGCATCCTCGGATATCAGACGAAGCACTTCCTCTACCCGTGGGCGATGTATCGCGACCCCGCGTCGCAGTGGGATACGCGGCCGGTCTCGTGCAGCGGCACGGGGACCGCGACCGGGACGGTCTGCATGGTCGGGGCGAAGTCGGCGTTCGCGGAGCTGGTCCAGGGCTGGGCGAACGACATCGGGTACACGGGCGAGATCGGCGATTTCCTGTCCGGCCGTCCGACGATCGGCCTGCCGCTCGGCATCACCCTGGCCAATCTGCAGCCCGTCGTCCGGCTGGTCCAGGGCTTCCTGCCCCCGCTGCCGCAACTCGGTTACGGCGCCTACCTGCCCGATCTCTTCGTCTTCGAGGACATCCTGCAGGGCATCGTCAGTCTGTCCCCGGCACGACTCATGCGTGGTGTGACTGCTCTGGCCGACAGCGTGCGAAGCATCGTGCTGTTGCCGGTGAATTTCGTGCGCTACTGGGCGGGCGCGATCGTCGGACCGACGATCACCTCGCAGCCGAACACCCTCGCAGTGCTCGCAGACGACGATGACTCCGCGTCGGTGGCGCTGGCCCGGTTCGTCGCCACCGTCGACGATGATCCCGAGACCACTGCTCCCGAGGTCGAAGCGCCGGACAGCGGTACCGGTTCGCCTGCGGTCACCGAGGTGGCCGGCGGCCTGTCGAACAGCGACTCCTCGACGGGCGGGGACACCTCGGCGCCGGCCGTCGACCACGACAACAGCCCGGCCGGCGGTGGGGACGACACTGACGCGTCGACCGGCGGGACCGATCCGGGCGTCACGCGGTCGGAGACCGACTCGTCGGCCGGGCCGTCGTCGGATGATGGCGCCTCGGGTGCGGGTGGTCCCGACGGCGACACCGGTGATGCCGGCAGCACCGACTCGGGGACCTCGGACTCGGGTGGTTCGGACTCGAGCGGTTCCGGCAGTGGTTCCGGCTCGGGCTCCGGAGGTTCGGACTCGAACAGTTCCGGCGGCGACAGCGGGACCGGAGGCTCGAAGTCGGGTTCCGGTGGCAGCGGCTCGGATTCCAGTGGCTCCGGCGACACCGGTGGCGGTTCGGACAGCTCCTCCGGTGGTGACTCCGGCTCGGAATAGGCGCTGCGTAACGACTCGTCGTTCGCTGTGTGAACGAACTCACCGACCCCAGGGGAATGCAGGTGGCGGAGGGCCGGTTGGCATGAGGCGTGCCTGAAGCCCCCACGACGACCGCCGGTGCACCGGACGACCTCGCCATCGATGTGCTCGACAACTCGACGTCGGACGTCGAACAGCGCCCCTCCTCGAGGATCTCGAGCCGTGCCCGCAGGCTGACCATCCTGGCGCTCGCCCTCGGCGGTTTCGGGATCGGTACCACCGAGTTCGTCGCGATGGGTCTGCTGCCGAACATCGCCGGTTCACTCGGCGTCTCCGAACCCACCGCCGGTCACGTCATCTCCGCCTACGCCCTCGGTGTGGTGGTCGGCGCTCCGCTGATCGCCGCACTCACGGCACGGATGTCGCGGCGGGTGCTGCTGATCTCCTTGATGGTGGCGTTCACCGTCGGAAACCTCGCCACCGTCCTGGCGCCGTCGTACGGGCTGCTTCTCGTGGCGCGATTCGTCGCCGGTCTCCCGCACGGCGCGTACTTCGGCGTCGCGGCGCTCGTCGCCGCGCACATGGCCGGTCCGCGGAATCGGGCCAAGGCGGTCGGGCAGGTGATGCTCGGTCTGTCGGTCGCGAACGTCGTCGGCGTACCGGCTGCGGCCTGGCTGGGGGAGACGTTCGGTTGGCGCACCGCTTTCGCGATCGTCGTCGTCATCGGCGTCGCGACCGTCGTCTCGCTGGTCCGTGTGCTGCCGAGCCTGTCCGGCATGACGATCACCGACCCGCTGACCGAACTCGGCGCGCTCCGGCGATCGCAGGTGTGGTTCACCCTGGTGATCGGGGTCGTCGGCTTCGGCGGGATGTTCGCCTTCTACACCTACCTGAACTCGGCCCTCACCTCGGTGACGGGGCTGCCGGTCTCGGTCGTCCCGATCGCCTTGATGCTGTACGGGCTGGGCATGGTGACCGGCAACTTCGTCGGCGGCTGGGCGGCCGACCGCAACGTCTCGACCGCGATCCTCGCCGGACTGTCCACCAGTGCGGTGACGCTAGCCGCCTTCGCCGTACTCGCCGAGAATGCCTGGGCGGCACTCATACTCACGTACCTCGTCGCGCTGACCGGAACGACCATGATTCCCGCGCTGCAGACACGTCTGATGGACGTCGCCGCCGACGCCCAGACGTTGGCCGCCGCCCTCAATCACTCGGCGCTCAACATCGCCAACGCCGCAGGTGCGTTCCTCGGCGGCGTGGTGGTCGGTGCCGGGTGGGGATTCCTGTCGCCGGCGGTGATCGGCGCGGCCCTGGCCATCGCCGGCATCGCGGTCGCGGTCGTCGCGTTCGTGACCGCGCGGCGGCGCCCGGTACTCGCCTGAGAGGGCGTCAGCCGTTGGTCGGCGGCGTCGCGATCGTCTTCGACAGGTAGAGCGGTTCGCCGAGCTTGTTGATCAGCTCGAGCTGCGTCTCGAGGTAGTCGATGTGCTCTTCTTCGTCGGCGAGGATCTTCTCGAGGAGGTTCGCGCTGGTGATGTCACCCTTCTCGCGGCACATCGCGATGCCCGGGCGCAGGCGCTCGACGACCTCGACCTCGATCGCCATGTCCGATTCGAACTGTTCGCGGATGGACTGACCGATCCGCAGCGGCAGTAGACGCTGGTAGTTGGGTAGCGCCTCGAGGAAGAGGATGCGGTCGGTGAGGATCTCCGCGTGCGTCATCTCCTCGATCGACTCGGCGCGGGTCTTGGCCGCGATCTCCGTGAGACCCCAGCTCTCCTGCATCTTCGCGTGGAGGAAGTACTGATTGATCGCGGTCAGCTCGCTCGTGAGCTGCTCGTTGAGAAGAGCAATGACCTCGTCGTCGCCACGCATATGACAGCCTCCCGTTAGCCGAACACTTGTAGTGATGAAGCTAACACGGCAAAACGCCCCGCGCGCGTACTCGCGCGAGGTTGTTGCTGGAGTTGTCGGATGTCAGATCATGCAGCGCTTGTCGCGGTGGCCAGCCTTTCACTCAGGATGCTGTCGAGCTTCTCCAGACAGGTTCCGCAGCCCTCGCCCGCGCCGCAGCGGTCGCTGATGTCGTCGACGGTGTAAGCACCGGCATCGCAGTGCTCATGAACCTCGTCGACGGTGACCGCGCGGCAAATACAAACGAACATCTCGGGACCTAACCTCGTGCTGGATTAGGAAATGCTTACATACCTCTTCCGGGGTGCGCAAGGGTTGCCTTACCTCTTTTTCGTCTCATTCCGAGACGTTGTGTAGCCGTCTTCGAAGCAGTGCAGCGGGCGTCGGCGTGTCGGACCGCATCCGTAGGATGTGGCCCCGTGCCACTCTCCATCTCCACGGTCAACGTCAACGGAATCCGCGCGGCGGTCAAGCATCGTTCCGAGACCAACCGCGGCTTTCTGCCCTGGTTGGAGGACTCGTCGCTGGACGTCGTACTGCTGCAGGAGGTGCGGGCGAGCGAGAGTCTCGCCCGCGACGCCCTGGCGCCTGCGCTCGACGCCGGCTGGCATCTCACGATGAGCGAGTCGTCGGTCAAGGGGCACGCCGGTGTCGGCGTGCTGACCCGCACCGAGCCGGCCGCGGTCCGGTTCGGCTTCGGGAGTGCGGAATTCGACGACCTCGGCCGCTACCTCGAGGTCGACCTCGACTCCGACCTCGGGCCGGTGACCGCGGCCAGTCTGTACCTGCCGAAGGGCGCGGCGCGCACCGACGCCGAGAAGGACATCGCCAAGTACGAGGAGAAGGTGCGGTTCCTCGACGAGTTCGGCGCCCACCTCGGCCGGCTCGTCCGCAGCGGAAGCCACGTCGTCGTCGGTGGCGACTGGAACATCGCCCACGCCGAGGCGGACATCAAGAACTGGAAGGGCAACCTGAAGAGCCCGGGCTTCCTGCCGCATGAGCGCGCGTGGGTGGGTGGCCTCTTGGAAGCCGGCTGGCACGACGTCACCCGCGAGCTGTATCCCGGCGAGAGCGGCCCGTACTCGTGGTGGTCGTGGCGCGGCAAGGCCTTCGACAACGACTCCGGCTGGCGGATCGACTACCAGCTCACCAACCGCTCCCTCGCCGAACGTGCGGTGAAGGCGACGGTCGATAGGGCGGCTGCATACGACCTGCGCTGGTCCGATCACGCGCCGGTAACCGTCGTCTACGAGTGAGGCGGGCACCGGCGGAAAAGGGCTTTGCGGGTCTGCGAAAATGGACCAATGAGTTCTGACGTACCCGCATCCGGCGCCGCCCGCCCCCGCGTGCTGTCGGGAATCCAGCCCACCAGCGATTCCTTCCACCTCGGCAACTATCTGGGTGCGGTTCGACAGTGGGTGGCCCTGCAGGACGATTTCGAGGCGTTCTACTTCATCCCGGACATGCATGCCATCACGGCGTCGTTCGATCCGAAGACCCTCGCCGATCGCACGCGGCTGTCGGTCGCGCAGTTGTTGGCCGTCGGCGTCGATCCCGAGCGCTCCACGATCTATGTCCAGTCGCACATCCCGGAGATCGCCGAGCTGACCTGGGTGCTGTCGTGCATCACCGGTTTCGGTGAGGCGAGCCGGATGACGCAGTTCAAGGACAAGTCGGCCAAGCAGGGCGTAGACGCCGCCGGCGTCGGCCTGTTCACCTATCCGATCCTGATGGCCGCGGACATCCTCGCGTTCCAGGTGGATCAGGTGCCGGTGGGTGAGGACCAGCGTCAGCACCTCGAACTCACCCGCGATCTCGCGCAGCGGTTCAACTCGCGGTTCGGCAAGGTCCTCAAGGTTCCCCAGGCGTACATCGTCAAGGAGTTCGCCAAGATCTACGACCTCCAGAACCCGACCGCGAAGATGAGCAAATCGGCCGAGACCGACAAGGGCCTCATCAATCTGCTCGACGAGCCGAAGAAGTCTGCCAAGAAGATACGTTCGGCGGTGACCGACACCGAGACCGAGATCCGCTTCGACCCGGAGAACAAGCCCGGTGTCAGCAACCTGCTGACCATTCAGTCGGCGTTGAGCGGTACCCCGGTGGACGTTCTCGTCGACAAGTACCAGGGCAAGGGGTACGGCGATCTGAAGGTCGAGACCGCCGACATCCTCGCGGAGTTCGTCACCCCGCTGCGCGGCCGCGTCACCGAGTACATGGAGGATCCCGCTCAGCTCGACGTGATCCTCGCGCGTGGCGCGGAGCGCGCCCGGTCGGTGGCCTCGGCGACGCTGGAGTCGGTCTATGACAAGGTGGGTTTCCTGTCACCGAGGCGCTGACACGGTCGTGAGTCCGGCGCCCTCGGCAACACGACGAGGAGGCGTGCGGTGAGTTCGGTGGTCGATTCGGGGAAGTCGCTTGCAACGCGGGCGAAGTCGATCTACGAGGACCGGCGCGAACGCTGGCCGTGGCTCGACCACCTCCTCCGAACCGTCGAGCGCTACAACGACCGTCGAGGCAACCTGTACGCCGCGAGCATCAGCTTCAACGGCATCCTCGCGCTCGTCCCGATCATCATGGTCGCGTTCGCGGTCGCCGGCTTCGTGCTGGCCCGGCAGCCGGAGATGTTGCAGACCATCCAGGACGCCGTCGTGGAGAAGATGCCGGGGCAGCTGGGCGACCAGGTCTCCGACATCATCACCTCGGCCATCGATTCCCGCACCACGGTCGGTGTCGTCGGTCTTCTCGGTGCGGCGTTCACCGGCATCGGCTGGATCTCCGGCGTCCGCGCCGGCATGACCGAGATGTGGGGCGGCCGCGTTCAACGCAACGCGGTCATGTCGAAGGTGTGGGACCTCGTGACTTTCGCCGGCCTCGGCGTGGCCTTCGCCGTGACAATGGCGATCACCGCGCTGGGCAACTCGGGTCTCACGCAGACGGTCCTGGGGTGGGTGGCTCTCGATGACGCGTCGTGGGCGCCGATCCTCGTCCGCGCGGTGTCGATCGCCGTGTCGATCCTCGCCACCTGGGCGTTGTTCACCTTCATCATGGCCCGACTCCCGTTGGTGCAGTTGCCCTTCCGCAACACCCTCAAGGCCGGTCTGATCACCGCGGTCGCATTCGAGATCGTCAAGACGGTCGGCGGCCTCTACCTCCAGTCGGTGCTGAGCAGCCCGGCGGGCGTGGCGTTCGGTCCGATCCTCGGCGTCATGGTGTTCGCCTACCTCGCATCGCGCATCGTGCTCTACGCAGCCGCTTGGTGCGCAACCGATCCGGCGAACGCCGAGTTCCAGGTCGAGGAGGACCCGGACGCGGAACTGCATCGGCCCGTGGTCATCTCACCGACCGTCGAGGTCAACCCGACGCCACGGCCCGCGGCACTCGCAGCCGCCGCGGGCGTCGGTGCGGGGATCAGCGTGCTGATCGGATGGTTGTCGAGTCGAGCGCGCTGACCGACGAAGTTCCCGCTCGTCCATTTCCTTCCCGCTGATCGAGCCTAATCAGCGGGAAGGAAATGGACGAGCGGGAACGGGTCTGATCCGTCACCTACGCCCGAAGAGCCTCAATCCCACCAGCAACAGGACCACGGCGGCGAGGGCTGCGAGGAGTCCGATGAGGATGCGGACCGAGATGGGGGAGGCGGCGTCGGAACCGGTGCTGGCGAGGTGTGAGTCCACCGACGACGCGGCGCGCGGTGCGGTGGTTTCGACTGCCTCCCCGGATGATTCGACAAGGCGTCCAACCGAGATGTTCGGGTCGGCTCGGAAACCGTACTCGAACATCTCCCGCGCCTGGTCCCAGTACATGTCGCCCTCGACCGACAGTCCGTACATCTGGACGACGAGTATGCGACGTCCGTCGCGCTCGGCTGCGCCGACGTAGGTCTTGCGGGCGTCGTCGGTGTATCCGGTCTTGCCGCCGAGCATGCCCGGATAACCGTCCACCAAAAGGCGGTTGCTGCTGTACATGTCGTACGCCGGATGGTCCTTGTCGCCGGGCACATCGGGTCGGCGGGGATACCCGGGGAACCGGAAGGTGGGCTTGGCGATCAACTCCCGGAAGGTCTCCTGCGCCATGGCTTCCCGGTAGATCAAGGCGAGATCGTACGACGAGGAGGACATCCCGGCGGCGTCGAGACCCGACGGACTGGCCGCGCGGGTGTCGGCGGCACCCAGCTCGCGGGCGCGTTCGTTCATCTTCTCCAGCGTGGTCTCCACACCGCCGAGTTCGCGCGCGAGAGCGTTGGCGCAGTCGTTGCCCGACACCATGAGAAGGCCGGTCAGCAGGTCGCGGACGGTGTAGCGACCGCCTGGCCCCATCCCGCAGGAGTCGCCCTCGGTGCCCCAGTCCTCTGTCGTCGGGACGACCGTCGCGTCGAGATCGAGTTCGTCGAGCACGATGAGCGCGAGCAGCACCTTGATCGTCGACGCCGGCCGGTACCGCCCGTGCGGATCCTTGGCCGCGATGACGTTGCCCGAGTCGAGGTCGGCGATCAGCCACCCGGCCGAGGTGAGCCGAGGGGGAACCGGACCCGCGGCGGGATCGGCGACGACGCCGCAGTACCCGAGGTCCTCGCCCCCGATCGCCGGAGTGGGGACCGGCAGCGGGGTCGGGGTCGTCGAGCCGGGTGCGACGACCTCGGACTCGTCGACGGCCGGCGGGGTGCCGGTCTTGTGCGGACAGTGGTCGGTGACGGGCGTTGTGAAGGCCGGTGGTGCACCGGTCGGGACGGGAACGGCCCCGGCTCGTCCGACGCCCGCCGGACCTGCGGCGATCACGCACAGCAGCAGCCCGAGCAGGGCGGCGACGAGCGCCGATGAGGTCCGGCGAGTCCACCCCGAGGTCACCGACCGCACGTTACCAGCGGAACCGGGCAGGCTCAGGACTCGCGGAGCGGCCGTGTCCGACGTTCGGCCGCGTGGACTACAGCAGCGAGTACGCCTGGCCCAGTACCGACCGCAGGATCTGCTCGATCTCGTCGAACTCGGCCTGGCCCGCGATGAGCGGCGGGGCGAGCTGGACGACGGGGTCGCCGCGGTCGTCGGCGCGGCAGTAGAGCCCGGCGTCGAACAGTGCGGTGGAGAGGAATCCGCGCAGGATGCGCTCGGACTCGGCCGCCGTGAACGTCTCCTTGGTGGCCTTGTCCTTCACGAGCTCGATCCCGTAGAAGTACCCCTCGCCGCGTACGTCGCCGACGATCGGCAGGTCGTGGAGCTTCTCGAGGGTCGCCCGGAACGCCGGTGCCTGGGTCTTGACGTGCTCGTTGAGGCCCTCGCGCTCGAAGATGTCGAGGTTGGCCAGCGCGACTGCCGCCGACACCGGGTGCCCACCGAAGGTGTAACCGTGCGCGAACGTCGTGGTGCCGTCGCGGAACGGTTCGAACAGGCGGTCGCTGGCGATCATCGCGCCGATCGGGGAGTAGCCCGATGTCATGCCCTTGGCGCAGGTGATGATGTCGGGGACATAACCGAAGTCGTCGCAGGCGAACATCGACCCGATGCGGCCGAACGCGCAGATCACCTCGTCGGAGACCAAGAGAACGTCGTACTCGTCGCATATCTCGCGGACCCGCTCGAAATAGCCGGGCGGCGGCGGGAAGCACCCGCCGGCGTTCTGGACGGGCTCGAGGAAGACCGCCGCCACCGTGTCCGGGCCCTCGAACTCGATCGCCTCGGCGATGCGGTCGGCGGCCCAGCGGCCGAACTTCTTCGGGTCGGCGGACATGTCGTCGGCCGCCCGGTAGATGTTGGTGTTCGGCACGCGGAACGCCCCGGGCGTCAACGGCTCGAAGGCCTCCTTGAGGGCCGGCACGCCGGTGATGGCGAGGGCGCCCTGCGGTGTGCCGTGGTAGGCGACCGCACGCGAGATCACCTTGTGCTTACCGGGTTTCCCGACGAGCTTGAAGTACTGCTTGGCCAGCTTCCAGGCGCTCTCGACGGCTTCGCCGCCACCGGTGGTGAAGAAGACGCGGTTGAGGTCGCCGGGTGCATAGGCCGCGAGACGTTCGGCGAGTTCGATGGCCGGGGGAGTCGCGTACGACCACAACGGGAAGAAGGCGAGATCCTTCGCCTGTTTGGCGGCGGCCTCGGCCAGTTCCTCGCGACCGTGACCCACCTGCACGACGAAGAGTCCGGCGAGCGCGTCGAGGTAGCTGCGTCCCTGATCGTCGAAGATGCGCATACCCTCGCCGCGGGTGATCACCGGCGGCCTGATGGCGTCGCCGTGCCGGGCGAAGTGTCCCCAGAGATGCGCCGCGCTGCGCTCGCCGAGCGACCGGGCGGAATCGGGTGGTGTCGAGGGTGCGGTCAGTGTCATCGTGACTTCCAGTCGGTCATCTGGTTCCCCAGTTGTATTGCTGCTTGACGAGTTTGAGGTAGACGAGGGTCTCGGTGCCGACGACTTCCGGGTGCACGCGCACCTTCTTGTTCAGGATCTCCAGCAGATGGTCGTCGTTCTCGCAGACGACCTCGATCAGGATGTCGAACGATCCCGCGGTCAGCAGGACGTAGTCGATCTCGGAGTGTTCGGCGAGGTGTTGCGCCAGAGCCTGGGTGTCACCCACACAGCGGATTCCGATCATCGCCTGTCGGGCGAACCCGAGCTTGAGGGGATCGGTGACCGCGACGATCTGCATGAGTCCGCTCTCGCTGAGCTTCTGGACCCGGTTGCGGACGGCGGCCTCGGACAGACCGACTTCCTTGCCGATGGAGGCATAGCTACTCCGACCATCGGCCTGCAGGAGTTCGATGATCTTCTTCGCAGTTGCGTCCAGCTGTGTGGATGCAGGGTCAGCCACCCCATGATCGTGACGGATTCCGCAGTGGACCGCAACACAGACGACTGAATCCGCAACGAAACCGGATTTCGACACGTGAATCCGCAACGGCGGCGGTAGGATCTGGGGGTATGTCCTCTCCAACCAGCATTCCGTCCGGCTGGATCGACGGAAAGCCCCATCACTCGACCGGTGCCGATCACATCGTGATCAATCCTGCCACGGATGAGCCGGTCGCGACCGTGAAACTCGCAGGTCGCGGTGACGTCGATACCGCGGTGGCCAGTGCTCGCGCCGCGCAGCCCGCCTGGGGTCGTGCGACCCCGGCCGAACGGGCGGGAGTCCTGCTCGCGTTGGCCAGGGCGCTCGACGCCGAGTCCGACCTGCTGATCGCCGAAGAGGTCGCCCACACCGGTAAACCGGTTCGGCTCGCGACCGAGTTCGACATCCCCGGATCGATCGACAACGTCGACTTCTTCGCCGGAGTCGCACGGAATCTCGAGGGCAAGGCGAGCGGGGAATACTCAGGTGACCACACCTCCTCGATCCGCCGGGAACCCGTCGGGGTCGTCGGCACCATCACGCCGTGGAACTATCCGCTGCAGATGGCAGTGTGGAAGGTCATCCCGGCACTCGCCGCCGGCTGTGCGGTGGTGCTGAAACCCGCCGAGATCACGCCGCTGACCACGCTGACGATGGCCCGCATCGCCACCGAGGCCGGACTGCCCGACGGTGTCCTCAACATCGTCGTCGGCACCGGCCCGGAAGCCGGCGCCCATCTCGCCGGGCATCCCGACGTCGACATGGTGACCTTCACCGGCTCGAGCGCGGTCGGCCGGCAGGTGATGGCGCAGGCCGCCACCAACGGGGCCCGCATCCAGCTCGAACTCGGCGGCAAGGCGCCGTTCGTCGTCTTCGACGACGCCGACCTGCAGGCCGCGATCCACGGTGCGGTCGCGGGCTCGATCATCAACGGCGGTCAGGACTGCACCGCGGCCACCCGCGCGATCGTCGCGCCCGCGCTCTACGACGACTTCGTCGACGGCGTCGCGGACCTCATGTCGCGGGTCGTCATCGGCGATCCGACCGACCCGGCAACGGATCTGGGCTCCCTCATCTCCCGGCGCCACCGCGACAAGGTGGCCGGGATGGTGGACCGTGCGCGGGCGGCCGGCGCGCGCGTGGTGACCGGCGGTGGCGTCCCCGACGGTCCGGGCGCCTTCTACCCGCCCACGCTCGTCGCCGACGTGGCCGAGGACTCGGAGATCTACCGCGACGAGGTGTTCGGGCCGGTGCTCGCGGTCAGTCGTTTCACCGATGACGACGACGCGATCCGTCGCGCCAACGACACCCCGTACGGCCTCGCGGCGTCGGCATGGACGCGCGATGTGTATCGCGCGCAACGTGCTTCACGTGAGATTCACGCCGGGTGCGTCTGGATCAACGACCACATCCCGATCATCAGCGAGATGCCGCACGGCGGATTCGGTGCCTCCGGCTTCGGCAAGGACATGTCGACCTACTCGCTCGACGAGTACCTGCTGATCAAGCACGTCATGAGTGACATCCACGGCGTCGCCGAAAAGGAATGGCACCGAACGATCTTCACCCTCGGCGGTCCGACGGCGTGACCGACCGGACGTGGGCCTCGCGGCCGACCCAGCGGGGAGTCGAGGTGGTCGCGCGGGCCGCGGCCCGCCCCTTCTGGCTCGACCGCGACCTGCGTCCCGAACCCCGGCCCCGACTCGTCGGCGAGACCACCGCCGATCTGCTGGTGGTCGGCGGTGGCTTCACCGGCCTGTGGGCGGCCGTGCAAGCCGCCGAACGCAATCCCTCCCGATCGGTCGTGCTCGTCGAACGCGACCGGCTCGCCGAACATGCCTCCGGACGCAACGGAGGCTTCTGCGCGGCCAGCCTCACACATGGACTCGGCAACGGACTGCAGCGGTTCCCCGACGAGATGCCGACGCTGCTGCGCATGGGTCGCGAGACCCTCGACGCCATCGTCGACACCCTGACCCACCTGGGCATCGACGCCGACGTCGAGCGCACCGGCGAACTCGATCTCGCGACCACCGACTGGCAGTTCGACGACCTCGCCGAGACCGCGGCCGCCGGGCAGGCACTCGGCGAGGATCTCGTCCTGCTCGACGCATCCGCGGCCCGGGAACGCGTCAACTCCCCGATGGTCCGCGGAGCCCTCTACGACCCGCATGTCTCGATCCTCGACCCCGCCAAACTCGCGTTCGGCCTCGCCGAAGCAGCCGAACGGCTCGGCGTGCGGATCTTCGAGAGCACCGAGGTTCTGGGTCTCGCCACGGGTTCATCGGGTGACGAGGTCTGTGCCCGAACGGCTTTCGGTCAGGTGCGCGCCGGTCGGGTCGTCGTCGCGACGTCGGCGAGCCGTTCCTTGGTCCGTAGACTACGGCTCTACACGGTTCCGGTGTGGGACTACGCGCTGATGACCGAACCGTTGTCGGACGATCAGCTCGCCTCCCTGGGCTGGGCGGGGCGCGAGGGACTCGCCGACAGTGGTCCACGCTTCCACTACTTTCGGCTCACCGCCGACAACCGGATGCTGTTCGGCGGTTGGGATGCCCCGTATCACTTCGGGTCCGACGACGACCCCCGCCGCGCCCATCAGCCCGGTGAATGGGCGCTGCTCGGTGAGCATCTCCTGCAGATGTTTCCGCAGCTCGAGGGGATCACCGCGACGCACACCTGGGGCGGGGTGATCGACACCTGCTCGCGGTTCTGCGCCTTCTGGGACACCTCCCACGGTGGGCGCGTGGTGACGGCGGTCGGTTTCACCGGACTCGGCGTCGGCGCTTCGCATTTCGCGGCTGCCACCGCACTCGACCTCGTCGACGGTCTACGGACCGAACGCACCGCCCTGGAGATGGTGCGCCGCAAGCCTTTACCGTTCCCGCCGGAACCGATCCGCTGGGCGGGAATCACTCTCACCCGACATCAGATGGCGCGCAGCGAACGTCGCAACGGTCGCCGCGGCGCATGGCTCACGCTGCTGGACCGGATCGGACTGGGATTCGACAGCTGATGCCGTCAGCCGCGGACCACTCCGGTCAGCCACCGGGTCAGCACGGTGCGCGCGAGCGGGATGGTGACGGGTTCGGTGGCTGCGGCGTCGCCGGGGAAACGATCGGTGGCCTCGGCGCCGATGGTCTCGGTGATCAGCGATCGTGACTCGGTGGAGTCGAGCCATTCGCCGACGAGCTCACCGCCGGCCTCGAGGTGGAACTGCACGCCGTACGACTTCCCGTGGCGGTACAACTGATTGACACATGTCGACGACGACGCCAGCAGCGTGGCCCCCGGCGGGAGTGTGAATGTGTCGAAATGCCATTGCACGACGTCGAATTCCGGCGGCACCGTTCCGGACGTGTCGTCGCGCGCGGTGCCCCAGACCGGATCGGCGGCGCCCGCATCGTTCAATGTGACGGTGTGGATGCCGACCTCCGGTGAGGAGGCCGTGTACACGTCGGCGTCCAGCGCGGCGGCCAGCATCTGGGCGCCGAGACATACGCCCCAGATCGGGATGTCCAGGTCGAGCGCCCGGCGCAGGAGCGAGATCTCGTCGGCTATCCACGGGATCCGTTGGGCATCACCGAGTCCCATGGCGCCGCCGAGGGTCACTACGGCGTCGAACCCGGTCAGGTCAGTGGGCACCGGCTCGCGCCAGATCCGCAAGGTGGTGACGTCCGCGAGGTCGGTCAGCGGTGGGCCGTAGAAACCCGGAGGCTCGGAGTCGGCATGGCGGATCTCGAGCACTCGCGCACGTTGGTCGGTCAAGTCGGTGTCGGTCTCCGTGGTCGGTGCGGGTTCGGTCAGCCGCTCTTGGGGACCACGATAACCGGTGCTGTGGTCCACCGGAGGATACGAGAGGCGGTGCTGCCGAGGAAGACCCGGTTGGGTGATCCGAGGTGACCGGAGCCGATGGCGACGATGTCGTTGGCGTCCCAGGGGAGATTGGCCAGCGCCTCGTCGAGCGTCGTGCCGTCGGCGACGAGGACGTCGACCTCGAGTTCGGGATTCATCTCGGAGCGGGTCTTCTCGAGGAGTTCACGCGCGACGGCGATCTGGGCGGCGCGCACGTCTCTCGACGAGTCGTCGTCGAAGGGCGATTCGAGGGAGACCAGGGAGAGCAGTCGGAGGTCGAGCTTGGCGCGTTCGGCGAGTTTCTCGGCGAACGGGAGCGGATTGTCTTCGCCGGGTCTGACCGGGACGGCGACGGTCACCATGTCGAGGACCGCGTCCACCCGATCCGCATATCCGCGCGGTGCCAATGCGACCGGAACAGGTGAGGAGTGGACGAGTTCGTTGCTGACGGTGCCGAGCGTGTGGCGACTCAGCAACCCGTCGCCCGTGCCGCCGACGACGATCATCTTGGCCGCGGTGTCGACCGCGTGGGAGGCGAGCCCGTCGGCAAAGGACTCGTTGACCGTGACGACGGTGCGATAGGAGAAGCCGGGGGGGATCAGCTCGGCGCCCTCGCGGAGCCAGTCGGCGGCCTGCGCCTCGATGCGCTGTTGATACTGGGCGAGTCCGGGCTGGCCGTCGTAGGGCGTCGGGCGAACCACGCACACCAGGTCGATGGCCGCGCCGGTGACCCGGGCGAGCGCCACGGCGAGGACGACCCCGTCGGCGCCCGAGGGGGTCGCGAGGTATCCGACGGTGAGCCGGGGAGTGCCCGGGTCGTCGGTCGGGTCGATGGGCGTCTCTGCGTCAGGGCGGGTTGCGGCGGTCTCAGTAGACATCGGGAACCTTCACCTCGGTGGTCGCGGTCAGTGTCTTGCCCCGGAAGAAGTCGCTGTTGTGGGCGAAACAGGCGAGCATCAGGGGGATTCCGAGAACCAGCATGCCCACTCCGAGGACGAAGACGCCACCGATCCCGCCGACCGAGGTGGCGCCGTAGTCCGGCGAGATCATGTCGATCGCCGAGCGGATGAATGCCGCCGCCATGGCGATGCCGCCGAGGAACGGGAAGAGGCCGCGCAGGAAGAAGTTCCGTGCGGAGGCGAACAGGGTCGAACGGAAGTACCAGACGCAGGCGAAGGCGGTGATCCCGTAGTAGAAGGCGACCGCCAGTCCGAGGGAGGAGATGGAGTCGGCGAGGGTGTCCTGGCTGAGCAGGGACAGGACCAGGTAGAAGGTGAGGGCCGCGGCACCCATGACGCCGGTGCCGAAGGCGGGGGTCATGTAGCGCGGGTGGATCGAGGCGAACTTCTCGGGCAGTGCCTTGTAGACGGCCATCGACAGGCTGCCGCGTGCGGTGGGCAGGATCGTGGACTGGGTCGAGGACAGCGCGGAGACGCAGACCGTCAGCAGCAGTGCCGACGACATGATCGCGCCGGCCACCGGCTCGCCCAGGATCGTCAGGACGTCCTCGTCGTTCGCGTCGTTCCCCAGTCCGATCCCGGTGTCGCCGAACCCGGCGAACGACTGGATCGCGTAGGCGACCAACACGTAGGTGGCGACCAGGATCACGCACGTGAGGAGGGCGGCTCGGCCCGGGGTCTTGTCGGGGTCCTTGGTCTCCTCGCTGATCGCCAGGCACGCATCCCAGCCCCAGTAGATGAAGATGCACAGGATGACCGCCGCAGCGATCTGAGACTGGTCGAGACCACTGGGCCACAACCAGGACCACTCCGGTGTGATCGCCTGGTCGCCGGCCCGGCCGGTGCCGACCTTCACCAGCGCGATCACGCTCGCGATGATGAGCACGGCGAACTGGATGAACATCAGGATCGCCTGCATGCGTTCGCTGATGACGATTCCGCGGATGCTGATCCAGGTCATGGCGATGATGAAGAAACTGCCGAGCAGGATCTTCGCCAGCAGACTGTCGGCCAGGCCGTGGAGGCCGAGGAACTTGAACAGGTACAGCGCGGCGATCTCGGAAACGTTGGCGAGCACGATGATCGCGGACACGGTCAGGCCCCACCCGCCAATCCAGCCGATCCACGGTCCGAAAGCCTTTGTGCCCCAAGTGAATGTCGTGCCGCAGTCCGGGGTGTCGCGGGACAGTTCGCGATAGGCGAAGGCCACGAGCAACATCGGAATGAAGGCGAGGACGAACATCGCCGGGGCCTTTGCGCCGACGCTGTCGACCACGAAACCGAGAGTGGCAGCGAGGCTGTAAGCCGGTGCGACGGCGGACAAGCCGATGATGACGTTGCCCATCAGCCCGATCGAACCGAGACGCAGGCCCTTGTTGCCGGGATCATCAACGACGCGGGCCTTGCCGCTGTCTCCGACCGCTCCGGTCTCGATGCGCTCCGCCATGGTGGTTCTCCGCTCACATGATCACGACGAGAGACAGAGTACGATTCTGCTTCCGATTCCTCCCTGTAAGTTCGAAACCTGGCTCAATTGCGTGCTCGGCACCTGCTCGTCGGTTCGTGTCCACGAGCGGTGTCCTCGGCGACGAGTTTGGACTCGACCCAGATCTGACATCTGGAAAAGCCTCCGCCGGACTGGAATAGCGCGTCGAGTGGTTTGTCCGGCGAATGTCTTGTGTACACCAGCGATGCCGACCACAGCTTCGTGTGGCCGTCCTGATGGGTGAGCGGGACGTCGGTCTGGGTGCGGAGTCGGCCGGCGGCGTCGAACCACACGGCGGCGCCGTTGTGTTGCCGGTCGGAGGTGAGGGTGATCGTGACCGGTTGGGCCTCGTGGTCAGGGTCGACGCCGGGCGCCGGTGCCGCAGTGGCGGGGGAGAACACCGCCAGACACAGGGCGGTGCTGGTCAGGAGGGTGAGCAGTAGGCGGACGTACAGGACTCGGACCACGAAGACTCCGTTCGGCGGGCTTGGCTGGGTCCTTCTTGGACGCAAACGGGCGCCGTGCGGTTCCCGATCACCGGACGAGCGTCAGCTCCCGGGTCGTGGTCTGGCGGAAATCCGTTGTGGCATCGAGCAACCGGGTGATCGCCAGACGACCCTGCAGGCGGGCCAGGCCGGCTCCCACGCAGAGATGTAGGCCCTTGCCGAACGCCAGGTGTGAGCCGTGCCCGGACCGGGCAGCGGCGCGGTCGAGGTCGACGGTCGGCGCGGCGTCGAAGTGCTCGGGGTCGCGGTTGGCCACGCGCCACATGAGAAAGATGTGGGAGCCGGCGGGGAGGTGGGAGTCGCCGAGTGTGGTGTCGGCGACGACGTGCCGGAAGTGGCCGCGGAACGGTGATTCCAGGCGCAGGGCCTCCTCGACGAATGCTGGGATGAGGTCGGGGTCGCGACGTAACCGTGCGGCGACCTCGGGGTGTTGCGCAAGAAGCCGGACCGCATCGGTCAGCAGGCTGACGGTGGAGTCGGACCCCGCCGCGACGAGTTGCAGGAGAATCATCACCGCCGCCGGGTGGTCCAGGTCGTTGCGGGCCACGGCCGACGCGATGTCGTCGAGCACCCCTCGTTCTGGCGTGCCGGCCCTGTCGTTGCGTAGTGCCGAGTCCAGTCGGTCGCCGAGGTAGGCGGTGAGTTGGGCGACCGCCGTGATCGCGGTGGTGAGTTGGCCGGGGGTGATGACGCCGTCGATCAGCACGTTGGTCGCACCGGCCCAGCGGGCGAGATCGTCGATGTCCCCGTGTGGCAGGCCGAGCAGCTCGGTGACCACGGTGATCGGGACACGTTGTGCCACAGCTGTTGTCCAGTCGATTGCGTCGCCGTCGAGTCCCTCGGACCAGGCGGCGTCCACGACCTCGGCGACGAAGGGCTCCAGGGCCCGGATGCGAGCAGGTGTCAGCGACGGCATGACCAGCGACCGGTGGAGGCGGTGGCGCGGGCCGTCGGCGGTGGCCAGGACGTGCATCGCATCGCCGAGTCCGGCGACCGGGAACTCCGACACCGACCCGTCGTCGTGGCAGACCATCGTGGCGGTCAGGTTCGACGAGAAGTCCCCGGGTCGTCGCACCACCTCGGCGATGAGCTCCCAGGAACCAACGGCGAAGAACGGGGAGTCGCCGACCTGCTGCACCGGGGACCCGGTGTGGAAACGCGAGAGGAAGGCGGGGTCGTCGAGTGCGAGCATGCACCCAGCGTCTCCGACGGGCGCGGCGGGGACAACGGTTCTCGCCGAAGTCGACACGGGGAGATCGTGGCGCCGGGATTCGATGTCTCACGAACCCTTCTTGACCTGCCTGAAAACGCACCCAGCCAGCTGTTCCTTGTCTCATGATGAGATTCGACGACGGAGGGGCGTGCATGGCTGACTGGCTCGTGGGTGGCGATCGCGGCGATGCGGCGCGAAGGAGGCTCGTGTCGCAGGCCGCGACACTGATCGCCTCGCGTGGACTCGATGCGTTCAGCATCGACGAACTGGCCGCTCGAGCCCACTGCTCCCGGGCGACGATCTACCGTCACGCCGGTGGCCGTGCCCAGTTGATCGAGGCGGTGTTGTCGACGACCGCCGCCCCGGTCCTCGAATCGATCCGCGCGGAAGCGGCCGGCACGGCGGGGGAGGAGCGCGCCCGGATCGCGATCACCGCGGCGGTCGGCGCCCTGCGCGCAGACCGGGTGATACGACAGTTCCTCCGGCCGGCAAGCCTCATCGCGACGACGCCGACCGTGCTCGCCTCGCCGACCGTGCTCGATGTGGCCGCAGAACTCATCGGCATCGACCCCGACGACACCGTCGCCGCCCGGTTCGCGATCCGGTCGGTGCTGACCATGCTGCTCTGGCCGGCGACCCCCGAGGAAGAGGCGGCGCTCGTGGACTCGATCATCGCGGGGATCTTCCGGGGCGAGGCATCGGACGTCCGCCAGACGTAGCGGTTCGTGTCGACCGGCAGCACGATCCGCTACATGTGCGAATGAGCAACGGCCCGCACCGAAGTCGGTGCGGGCCGTTGCCGGGCTGCAGAGAAAGCTGAAACGTCTAGCGCGAGAACATGAGTGCGCGCTTGACCTCCGAGATCGCCTGCGTCACCTGGATGCCGCGGGGGCATGCGTCGGTGCAGTTGAAGGTCGTGCGGCAGCGCCACACACCGTCGACGTCGTTGAGGATGTCGAGACGCTCGACGGCGCCCTCGTCACGGCTGTCGAAGATGAAGCGGTGCGCGTTGACGATCGCGGCCGGGCCGAAGTACGAACCCTCGGTCCAGAACACCGGGCAGCTCGTGGTGCAGCAGGCACAGAGGATGCACTTGGTGGTGTCGTCGAAGCGGGCGCGGTCGCTCTGGCTCTGGATGCGCTCACGGGTCGGCTCGTTGCCCGAGGTGATCAGGAACGGCTTGATCGCGCGGTACGCGTCGAAGAACGGCTCCATGTTCACGACGAGATCCTTCTCCACCGGCAGGCCGCGGATCGGCTCGACGGTGATGGTGATCTCCTTGGACTTGTCCTTGGGGAGCATGTCCTTCATGAGGAGCTTGCAGGCCAGGCGGTTGACGCCGTTGATGCGCATGGCGTCGGAACCGCACACGCCGTGGGCGCAACTGCGGCGGAACGTCAGGGTGCCGTCGAGGTAGCCCTTCACGTACAGCAGCAGGTTGAGCAGACGGTCGGTCGGCAGCGCCGGGACGCGGAAGCTCTCGAAGCCCTGGGCGTCGGGATTCTCCGGGTTGAACCGGAAGATCTTCAACGTGACCATGGTGGCCTCGTCGGGCACCGGGGGCAGCGGCGGCTCGTCGGAGGAGGGTGCGGGCTTGTCCAGAACAGATGTCATCAGTACTTACGCTCCATCGGCTCGTAACGGGTCTGCACCACGGGCTTGTAGTCCAGCTCGATGTCCGAGAGAAGGTCGGTGCCCTTCTTGTAGGCCATGGTGTGACGCATGTAGTTCACGTCGTCGCGATCGGGGTAGTCCTCGCGGGCATGGCCGCCACGCGATTCCTTGCGGTTGAGTGCACCGACCACGGTGACCTCGGCCATCTCGAGCAGGAAGCCCAGCTCGATGGCCTCGAGGAGGTCGCTGTTGAAACGCTTGCCCTTGTCGTGGACCTTGATGTGGGCGTAGCGCTCCTTGAGTGCATGGATGTCGGTGAGGGCCTGCTTGAGGGTCTCCTCGGTCCGGAACACCGATGCGTTGGCGTCCATCGACGCCTGGAGCTCGGTGCGGATGTCGGCGACGCGCTCGTGACCGTGCTCCGACAGGAGCAGCTCCAGCCAGCCGTCGACCATCTCGGTCGGCTGCTCGGGCAGTTCGGCGAAGTCGGCGTTGTTCGCGTACTCGGCGGCGGCGATGCCGGCGCGGCGTCCGAAGACGTTGATGTCGAGCAGCGAGTTGGTGCCGAGGCGATTGGCGCCGTGAACGGACACACAGGCACACTCACCGGCTGCGTACAGACCGTGGACGACCTCGTCGTTGTTGCGCAGCACCTGACCGTTGATGTTGGTCGGGATGCCACCCATGACGTAGTGGCACGTCGGGAACACCGGCACGTACTCGGTGACCGGGTCGACGCCGAGGTAGGTGCGGGCGAACTCGGTGATGTCCGGCAGCTTCTCGTTGAGGACGTCCTCGCCGAGGTGGGTCACGTCGATGTAGACGTAGTCCTTGTTCGGTCCGGCGCCGCGGCCCTCGAGCACCTCGAGAACCATGGAGCGGGCGACGATGTCGCGGGGCGCAAGGTCCTTGATGGTGGGGGCGTAGCGCTCCATGAAGCGCTCGCCGTCGGCGTTGCGCAGGATGCCGCCCTCACCGCGGACGGCCTCCGAGATGAGGATGCCGAGACCCGCGAGGCCCGTCGGATGGAACTGGTGGAACTCCATGTCCTCGAGCGGCAGGCCCTTGCGGAAGACGATGCCCATGCCGTCACCGGTGAGGGTGTGGGCGTTGGACGTCGTCTTGTACATACGGCCCGAGCCGCCGGTCGCGAAGACGATCGACTTGGCGTGGAAGACGTGGATCTCGCCGGTCGCGAGCTCGTAGGCGACGACGCCGGTGGCGACCTGCTCGCCGTCCTCGTTCTCGGTGAGGCAGATGTCGAGTGCGTAGAACTCGTTGAAGAACTCGACGTCGTGCTTGACGCAGTTCTGGTACAGGGTCTGCAGGATCATGTGACCGGTGCGGTCGGCGGCGTAGCAGGCGCGGCGCACGGGCGACTTGCCGTGGTCGCGGGTGTGCCCGCCGAAACGGCGCTGGTCGATCTTGCCCTCGGGCGTCCGGTTGAACGGGAGACCCATCTTCTCCAGATCGAGCACCGCGTCGATGGCCTCCTTGGCCATGATCTCGACGGCGTCCTGATCGGCGAGGTAGTCACCACCCTTGACGGTGTCGAAGGTGTGCCACTCCCAGTTGTCCTCTTCGACGTTGGCCAGTGCGGCGCACATGCCGCCCTGGGCCGCGCCGGTGTGGCTACGGGTGGGGTAGAGCTTGGTCAGAACCGCGGTGCGGGCACGCGGTGCGGCTTCGATCGCCGCGCGCATCCCGGCGCCGCCGGCGCCCACGATGACGACGTCATAGCGGTGTTCCTGCATGTTGATGGTCTCCTTTAGCCGACGCTGTTGACGTCGAAGGTGAGGATCGCGTAGGTGCCCAGCACCAGGGTCAGGATCATCGACACGGCCAGCAGCACGTTCAGCCAGAAGCGGGTCGAGTCCTTGCGCGAGTAGTCGGCGATGACGGTGCGCACGCCGTTGCCGCCGTGCAGCTGGGCGAGCCACAGCATGGTCAGGTCCCAGATCTGCCAGCCGGGCGAGCTCCAGCGCGCGGCGACGAACGAGGCGTCGATCCGATGCACGCCGCCGTCCCAGGCGAGCATGATGAACATGTGGCCGATCGTCAGGAAGACGAGGATCAGGCCGGAGAAGCGCATGAACATCCATGCGTTCTTCTCGAAGTTGCCGCCCTTGGGCTTACGCGGGGAGCGGGGGTTGTCCAGGCTGGCCGGACGGTCGTGTTCCTTGCCGAGGGTCTTCGCGACACCGGTGGCTTCCGAGGTGGTCATCTCTGGTGTCTCCTACAGGTGGCTGAACATGATCTGCAGCAGGCGGATGGCGCCGGCGGCGAACACGACGACGAACAGGGTCATCGCGACCCACAGCATCTGACGCTGGTACTTGGGGCCCTTGGACCAGAAGTCCACCAGGATCAGGCGCACGCCGTTGAAGGCGTGGAACAGGACGCAGGCGACCAGGGCGATCTCCATGAGACCGATGATCGGGGTCTTGTAGGTTTCGATGATCTCGTCGTACTGGTTGGGATCGACGCGGATGACCGCGGTGTCCAACACGTGCACGAACAAGAAGAAGAAAATGGTGACGCCTGTGATGCGGTGCAGAACCCAGGACCACATGCCCGGGTCGCCGCGGTACAGAGAACGTCGACGCACCGGGTCAGGTGCGACTTCGGTCGAGGTGCTCATCGGAAAAGTGGCCTCCAACATCGTCGATGGACGCGTCGAATCGGCATGCTCCGACTCGACCATGGACCCATGACAAGAGACTCTAAACCCATGCCCATTCCGGTGATAAATTGCCCGAACCGATTTGAGGCACAAGACATTACGACTTAGGTTTGCCTTACCCAAGCTTTTGCGCCGATGAACGGCGCATGTCCGGTTGGTTACACCCTTTGCCTGGAGGTGGGCGTGAGTACCGAAATCGAATGGGATGTTCTGCGACACAAAGCAACTGAGATGTTGTCCCATGCCTACGCCCCGTACTCGCGCTACCCGGTGGGGGCTGCGGGAATCACCTCTGACGGCCGTGTCGTGGCAGGTTGCAATGTGGAAAATGTCTCATACGGTTTGGGCATCTGTGCCGAGGTGTCACTCACCGCTCAATTGATCTCACAAGGCGGGAAGTCCCTGCGTGCGGTGACCGTCACCGACGCCTCCGGCAAGGTCCTGATGCCGTGCGGACGGTGTCGACAGGTGCTCCTCGAGCACGGCGGCCGCGACCTCCTCGTCGACCACCCGTCCGGTCCACGCGTCCTCTCCGACCTCCTGCCCGACGCCTTCGGTCCCGACGACATCGCCGAGGTCGTCTCGTGACCTCCTCGGTCGAGCCCGCCGCCGACGAGGTGATCCACGCCGTCTCGGTCATCGCCACCAAGCGTGGGGGCGGTGAACTCAGCGACGCCGAGATCGCGTGGATCGTCGACGGGTACACCCGCGGCGAGGTCGCCCCGGAACAGATGTCGTCGTTGCTGATGGCCATCTATCTCCGTGGGATGAACCGCCGGGAGATCGCGACGTGGACCCGGGCCATGATCGACAGCGGACGGCGGATGGACCTGACGGGCCTGCGCCGCGACGGCCGTCGGCTCATCACGGTCGACAAACACTCCACGGGTGGCGTCGGCGACAAGATCACGTTGCCCCTGACGCCGCTGGTCGCCTCGTACGGCGTGGCGGTGCCGCAGCTGTCCGGTCGGGGTCTCGGCCACACCGGTGGCACCCTGGACAAACTGGAATCGATCCCCGGCTGGCGGGCCGAGGTGAGCACCGAGGAGATGATCGGCCAGCTCGAACGCGTCGGCGCGGTCATCTGCGCCGCGGGCGCGGATCTGGCCCCCGCCGACCGCAAGCTCTACGCGCTGCGCGACGTCACCGGGACGGTCGAGTCCATCCCGCTGCTCGCCACCTCGATCATGAGCAAGAAGATCGCCGAGGGCACCGGCGCGCTCGTCCTCGACGTGAAGACCGGTTCGGGCGCCTTCCTGCCGGACGAGTCCGACGCGCGCGAGCTGGCGTCGACGATGGTCGAACTCGGGCACGACGCGGGGGTCGACACCCGGGCGCTCATCACCGACATGAGCGTTCCGCTGGGCCGGGCGGTCGGGAATGCCGTCGAGGTCGCCGAATCGGTCGAGGTCCTCGCCGGGGGTGGGCCGGCCGACGTCGTCGAGCTGACCCTCGCGCTCGCCCGGGAGATGCTCGACGCGGCGGGTCTGTCCGACGCAGACCCCGCCGAACACCTGGCCAACGGCCGGGCGATGGATTCCTGGCGGTCCATGATCTCCGCCCAGGGCGGCGACCCGGACGCCCCGCTGCCGGTCGCCCGGCATCAGGACGTGGTCTTCGCAGACCGCGATGGCGTCATGACCGACATGGACGCGCGTGCGGTCGGAGATGCGGCGTGGCGGCTGGGCGGAGGACGATCCAAGCCCGGCGAAGCGGTGTCGGCGGAGGCGGGAGTCGTCATCCACGCCAAACCCGGTGACCGTGTCTGCGCCGGCCAACCGCTGTTCACCTTGCACACGCAGGATGAGAACCGGATCGCGGGTGCGCGCTCGAGTCTCGACGGTGCGGTGCGGATCGAGGCCGGAAACGTCGACACGAGCGGCGCCGGCGACCGGCCACTGATCATCGATTCCGTTAGGTTCACAAGATGACGACGCTGGATCCGGCGCACCTCACCCTCGCGCCCAAGGTTCTCCTCCACGACCACCTCGACGGCGGGCTGCGGCCGGCGACCGTCCTGGAACTCGCGCACGAGGTCGGCTACGACGGTCTGCCCGTCGACGACGCGGCCGGACTCGGGCGGTGGTTCCGCGAGGCCGCCGACAGCGGCTCCCTCGAGCGATATCTGGAGACCTTCACCCACACCGTCGCCGTCATGCAGACCGTCGACGCTCTCGAGCGGGTGGCACGCGAGTGCGTGGAGGACCTCGCCGACGACAACGTCGTCTATGCCGAGGTCCGGTACGCCCCGGAACAGCATCTCGAGGCCGGACTCACCCTCGACGAGGTGGTGGAGGCGGTGCTGCGCGGATTCGCAGACGGCGAGCGGATCGCCGCCGAGCGTGGGAAGACGATCATCGTCCGCTGTCTGGTCACCGCGATGCGGCACGCGGCGCGCTCACGGGAGATCGCCGAACTCGCGGTGCGCTACCGGGATCGCGGCGTCGTCGGCTTCGACATCGCCGGTGCCGAGGCCGGTCACCCGCCGACCCGTCATCTCGACGCCTTCGAGTACATGCGCGCCAACTGTGCGCCGTTCACCATCCATGCGGGCGAGGCGTTCGGCCTGCCGTCGATCCATGAGGCCATCGGCTTCTGCGGCACCGACCGTCTCGGCCACGGGGTTCGGGTCTTCGACGACATCGAACTACCCGAGGGCGTCGACCTCGCCGCTCACTCCTTCGCCGGCGCGAAGCTCGGTCTGGTCGCGAACATCGTGCGTGACAAGCGGATTCCGCTCGAGCTGTGCCCGAGTTCGAATGTGCAGACCGGGGCGGTTGCCTCGCTCGCCGAGCACCCGTTCAACGTGTTGGCCCGGCTCCGGTTCCGGGTCACGGTCAACACCGACAACCGGCTCATGGGCGACACCACGATGAGCAAGGAGTTCGGTCTGCTCGCCGACCAATTCGGTTACGGCTGGGCCGATTTCGAACGTTTCACGGTCAACGCCATGAAGTCGGCGTTCATCCACTTCGACGAACGGCTCGCGGTCATCGACGACGTGATCAAGCCGGGTTACGCGGTGCTGCTCGGGTCGGGCTGACCTCGATACCGATCAGAACTCCTTTCGATACGCCCCTCCGCACGCTCCGGGGCTACTCAAGGAGCGGGGACGGATCAGCCCTTTCGGACGAGCCGGGGCCACTCAAGGAGCGGGGACGGATCAGCCCTTCTTCACGAGCCGGGTCTCGAAGTCGTGCTCGAGCGCCCGCCAGGCCTCGGCCTCGTTGTCGAACGGTCCGCTCGGGGCCATCCGCTTCGGGTCGGGATTGACGGTGTAGTCGACGAACCAACCGAGGGGAGTTGACGTACCCAGGGCCTCGTTGACGGTGTCGTCGCCGGCGTAGTCGGCTGCGTCGGTGAACAGTTCGACGGCGAGGTCGAGCTGGTCGCGGTCCATGCGGCGCGGGCCGTCGGCGATGTCCTCGGCGAGGCCGGGCAGCACGTACACGTTGTCGTCGATCACGTCGAACTCGAGTGAGCCGTTGGTGGCCTCGGTGCGGACGTCCTCGAACGTCGACAGTTCGGCCAGATCGTGGGTGTTGTCGTCGGCGAGGAAACGCGAGAGCGAGCGCGCCGAGGTGAACACGAAGATCTTGCCCTTGGTGCCGAGAAACACCGGGTCGTCGCCGAGGTAGCAGCGCAGCGTCAGGTACTCGTTGCCGCTCGTGACGATCTTGATCGGGTCGATGCCGACCGACGCCCAGAAATCGTCGTCGTCGTACTCGTCGTCCTCATCATCGTCTTCGTCGTCCTCGGCCTCGTCGACGACGACGCCCGCGGTCTCGACGATCTCGATGTCGTCGTCGTCCGGCTCGTCCTCGTCTTCGGCGGAGGCGGCGGCCTCGAGTTCGGCCTCGGCGGTCTCGACGGCCTTCGCGTCGACCTTCGGCGTGGTGATGACCTCGTCGATCGCGTCGAGCACGTCGTCCCAGTGCTTGGCGATCAGACGGCCGATGCGGACCCAGAGGTCGAGGCCTTCGCGGCCCTCGAAGTTGCGGGTGCCGGTGGTGACCGCACCCAGGATCGGGTTGCCGTTGAAGAACTTCGTGATCGCGGTCAGTTCGCAGACCTCGCCCAGGATGCGCACGATCTCGAGCGCGTCCTCGAGTTCGGCGATGACCTCGGGGGTCGGATCCTCGGCGGCGAGCTCGGGCACGCCCACCAGGTCGTAGGTGTGGCGCTCGTCGGGGATCAGCTCCTCGGCCTGCACGCCCACGATGGTCGGCCACGCCGGGTGCTCGACGAGGTCGTTGTCGTCGTTGGTGCGGACGAAGGCCGCGAGCTCGGCGACGCCGGGCAGGACGTAGAGATCCTCGTCGAGACCGAGGAACGCCTCCCACTCGTCGTCACCCTCCCGCCAGCGGGGTGCCCACAGGGTGAAGCTGTTTCCGTCGGTGAGTCCGAGCTCAATCGGGACGATGTCTCCGGCCATGGGGACACAGCCTAGCGATTGATCGCCGTGGATCCAGTAGTGCCCCCACAGAGGCCGAACGGTATTCGTGCCACCTCGTCATCGGGGCCGGAAGAATCCTTCGAAGGTCTGGTCGAGATTGGTCGTCCGAACCGGTGAGACGCCGACCGGGTCGCCGGCCTCGATCATCTGATCGTTGCCGATGTACATGGCCACGTGCCCGGACCACACGGCGAGATCGCCGGGCTGTAACTGTGCCTGTGACACGCGGATTCCGGCGGTGTCTTGATCCTGGGCCAGGCGGGGGAGTTCGAGACCGGCCTGCCGATAGGCCCATCTGGTGAAACCGCTGCAATCGAAACCGGCGGGCGTCGTCCCGCCCCAGAGATAAGGAACACCCCGCTGGCTCAGTGCGGCGCGCACCGCCTTCGCCGCCCGCTCGTTCGGCGCGTGGGCCACCGAACCGTCGGGGAGCGTGATCGGCACGCCTCCGGACACCGGCGGCACCGACAGGTGCTCACCGGACGTCCGGTCGCCGATGGTCGTGACCGGTGCGGGTGCGATCCGCCGCCCGAGGGCCGCCATCGCGTCGGAGTCGGAACGGAGGTCGGCGCGTGTGCGAGCGACGATCGCGAGACCGCGGCCGAGATGCTCGGCCGCCATCGGCAGCATCGTCAGCAGGCCGGCCGGGGTGAACAACTCGCTCCCGAAGGCGCGGGCCCGACGTTCGAGTGAATCCACCAGGCCGAGGAGTTGGTTCGACGCCGTCTGCACCTTCCCGCCGGCGCTCTCGACGAGGCGGGCGAAGTCATCGGCGTCGTCGGCCAGCGTGCCCATGCTCTGCTGCAGTCTTCCTGCGGCATCGACGGCCGCGGTCGCGCCGGAACCCTCCCAGTGCGTGCGCACCGCTTCGGTGGCGGCAGACGATCCACGGCGTGCGGCGTCGACCGCACTCGCGGCGGCACGGATCGTCTCCGCCGGATTGCCGGGGGCGAGGATGCCGGTGCCCAGTGCTGCAACGAGTTGACGTAGTGGTCCGACGAACATGGCGGCGTCGAGCATCAGAGAGTGAACCCCCGGTCCGCGGCCGCGCAGTCGCACGCGAGGTAGGTGTCGTCGGCGCGGCGGGTGGCCGAGGCGACGTCGTCCTGCCGCGACGCCGTCGTCTCGAGGTTGCTCCGGTGGATGCGGAGGAACTCGACGACCGCGGCGAGAAACTCCGCCCCGATGATCCCGAACGTGATCGCGAGATCGACCAGAGCTGCCTCGTCACTGCGGGCCTGATCGCCGACCAGCACGCTCGCGGTGCGGTGCGCCGACGAGAACTCTTGCAGCGCTGCTGATTCCGTCATCAGTTCGGTTGGCCGGGCGGACCCGGGAGGGGAGAGGACGGCGGATGGGGCGGTGGATCGCGGGCTCATGGGTTTCTGACGCGGTGGGCGCCGGTTCGGTTCCATCGAATGCGGGCGAACCCCGACCGGTGGCGATGCGCGGTACCTCGATGCACACGCCCGTGGGGTTCAGGAAATAGTGTGGTCGCCATGGAACGCCTCATCGTCGACCATCCTCTCGCCGCCGCCCGTCTGACGACGATGCGGGACGAGACCACCGACAACGCCGGATTCCGTGCGGCACTCTCGGATCTCACCCAGATGCTGATCTACGAGGCGCTCGCCGCTGCGCCCAAAACGGACGTGCAGATCAACACGCCGCTCGTCCCGCACACCGGATCGCGGCTGGCCACGCCGCCGCTGCTGGTCCCGGTCCTGCGCGCCGGCCTCGGGATGGTCGAGCAGGCGCATGCGATGGTGCCCGAGGCCCGGGTCGGATTCGTGGGCATCGCCCGCGACGAGGAGACGGCCCAGCCGGTGCCGTATCTCGAGTCCCTACCCGAGGACCTCTCCGGACTGCCCGTCTTCGTCCTCGACCCGATGCTCGCGACCGGCGGCTCGATGCTGCACACGATCGAACTGCTCGTCGCGCGCAACGCCACCGACATCACCGCGATCTGTGTTGTCGCGGCACCCCAGGGCGTCGAGTTGCTCGAGAAAGCGGGCCATCCGTGCCGTCTGGTCGTGGCCGCGATCGACGAGGGCCTCGACGACGCGAACTACATCGTCCCGGGACTCGGCGACGCCGGCGACCGTCAGTTCGGCCCGCGCTGACGGAGACCCCGCGCCGTTCGATTGCTGTGGTTCAGCCCAGCGACGACCAGTAGGCGAGCATCGGCTCGTTCGCCAGTACCGAACCGCCCTCCACGATGGTGAGACTCGACGGGGACACCAGGTAGCGGACGGCGCCGTTGCTCGCCTCGAAGGTGTTGCCGACGCGGGTCGGGAACTGCAGTTCGATGCCGCCTTCGGGTGCCTGTCCCTTGTAGTACCAACGACCCGTCTGGTTGCCGACCTGGCAGATGACCACGCGCGACCGCGAGGTCTGACCGATCGCGACCGCCGGGTCATCGGCGGCGTTGCAGCGCGGTCCGGTGACGAACCCCTGCCAGTCCGCGCCCGACACGGTCGGGGCCGGACGGTTCGGAGGCGGCGACGGCGTCGTCGTGATGGTGGTCGGGGTCGGCGGCGGGGCCTGCGTGACCGTGCTCGTGATCGTGGGCGGCTCCGAGGTCGTGGTCGTGGAGCTCGCGGCCGCCGTGTCGGTGGACTCCTCGTCGGCGGGGATCAGCAGGAACGCGGCCAGCACGCCCGCGACCACCAGCAGGACGCCGGCGCCGATGGCCACCAGGACCGCGGGCGACGTCCACGGGGAGCGTGGCGGTGGCGGCGGCGGACCTTGCGGATGGCCACCCGGCCCGTAGGCGCCCGGGTACCCGCCGGGCGGATAACCGCCGGAGCCGTCGGGTGGGTAGGTCATGGTGCACCTCGAGTTCTGTCGGGACTCGTCGGGGGAGGAATCGCCGCCGGGATCGGTTCTACAGTTCGCCGATGATCTGGGCGAGCAATTCGCCCATACGCGTCGCCGATGCGCGCCCGACCTCGAGCACCTCGGCGTGACTGAGGTGTTCGCCGGTCATTCCGGCGGCCAGGTTGGTGACCAGCGAGACCCCGAGGACCTCCAGTCCGGCGGCGCGTGCGGCGATGGTCTCGTGCACCGTCGACATGCCGACCAGGTCGGCGCCCATCGTGCGGAGCATCCGGATCTCCGCGGGGGTCTCGTAGTGGGGTCCCGGCAGGCCGGCGTACACACCCTCGGCGAGGGAGGGGTCGACGCGCCGGGCGATCCCGCGCAGGCGGGGAGAGTAGGCGTCGACGAGGTCGACGAACTGTGCGCCGACCAGCGGGGAACGCGCGGTCAGGTTGAGGTGATCGGAGATCAGGATCGGCTGGCCCACCGACATGTCCTCGCGCAGACCGCCGGCCGCGTTGGTGAGCACGACGGTGTGGACGCCGGCCGCCGCCGCGGTCCGCACCGGATGTACGACCCGCGCCAGATCGTGGCCCTCGTAGGCGTGAATCCGGCCGAGCATCAAAAGGACTCGACGGTCTCCGACCCGAACGGAATGGATCACGCCGCCGTGGCCGGCGGCCTGGGGCGGGGTGAAGCCGGGGATCGACGACATCGGCAGCGAACGGATCGGTGCACCGAACGCGTCGGCCGCCGGGGCCCAACCGGAACCGAGGATCACGGCCACATCGTGTGCGGCGGCGTCGGTCTCGGCGGCAATGGTGGCGGCCGCGACGAGGGCCGCGGCGTCGGCGTCGGCAGTGGGATCCATGCGCCAACCCTAAACGGTGACCCCGACGCAGGTGCGGCACTGCGGCGCTGTGCGAGCGCCGTGCCGGGAGAGGACGCGCCGCGGAGCGATAAGGTCTTTTCATGCCATATCTCAACGAGGTCGGGGAGGTCGTCGAACTCCATCTCGGGGCCAAGGGCGCCGAGCTCGACGAGTCGAACCCCGAGAACCGCTTCCGTCTGGAATGGCTCGACGAGGTGGAACGGCTGCTCGCTGAGGTGAGCGCCGACCCGAAACGCCCGCTGGTGCTGACCGCGACCGGCAAGTTCTTCACCAACGGGCTCGACACCGACCACATCTTCGCCGCGCCGGATCAGCTGCCCGCGTACCTCGACCGTGTGCACGCGCTGTACGCCACGTTCCTCACCCTCCCGGTGCCGACGGTCGCGGCGGTCAACGGTCACGCCTTCGGTGCCGGCGCCATGCTCGCCCTCTGCGCCGACCACCTGGTCATGCGCACCGAGCGCGGCTTCTGGTCGTTACCCGAGGCGGCCCTGAACATGCCGTTCACCCGTGGAATGTCGACGCTTCTGCGCACACGACTCACCGACCGGACCGCGACCGAGGCGATGTACACCAGCCGGCGGTACGGCGCCGCCGACGCGGTGGCAGCCGGCATCGTCGACGAGGCGGTCGAGGCGGATCGACTGACCGCCCGCGCCGCCGAGGTCGCCGCCGCCCGCGCGGCGACCGTGGGGCCCAACCTCGCGCTGATCAAGCGGGGACTCCGCGGACCACTGCTCGCCGATCTCGCCGTTCCGACACCCGCCGGAGTCCTGTCGTGACCGGCGTGATGGCCGAGAGTCAGCCGGACGCGTCGAGGATCATCGATGCGTGGCTCGCCGACCACGCCCCCGATCTCGTCGCCTGGCGCCGTGACATCCACGCCCATCCCGAACTGTCCCGGCAGGAGGTGCGCACCACCGAACTGGTGATGGCCGAACTGTCGGCCGCGGGTCTCGACCCGCGTCGGCTCCCGCTGGGCACCGGCGTCGTCTGTGACCTCGGGCCGGCCGGCGAACCGCGGATCGGCCTGCGCGCCGACATGGACGCGCTGCCGGTCACCGAACACACCGGCCTCCCGTTCACCTCGACGGTCGAGGGTGCGTCGCACTCCTGCGGACACGACGCCCACACCGCGATCCTGATCGGCGTGGCCAAGCTCCTGGCGTCGGCGGGACCGCTCCCGGTGGGGGTCCGTCTGATCTTCCAGGCGGCCGAGGAGGTCATGCCAGGCGGTGCGCTCGATGCCATCGAGGCGGGCGTGACCAGCGGACTCGGGCGCATCTTCGCCCTGCACTGCGATCCGCGACTGCCCGTCGGCACCGTCGGCCTGCGGTCGGGTCCGTTGACCTCGGCAGCCGACCACATCGACCTGCAACTCCACTCCGCAGGCGGGCACACGTCCCGCCCGCACCTGACCGGCGACCTGATCTACGCGATGGGCACCGTGATCACCGGACTGCCCGGGGTGCTCTCGCGGCGAGTCGACCCGCGGTCGGGAACGGTCATGGTGTGGGGTGCGGCCAATGCCGGCAGCGCCGCCAACGCGATTCCGCAGGAAGGCCGGATGCGCGGCACGGTGCGCACCGGCGACCACGGCACTTGGGCGACCCTGGAGCCGCTGGTCCGCAGCGTCGTCGGTGAGCTCCTCGCGCCGCTCGGCGTGCGCTACGACCTCTCCTACTTCCGGGGTGTGCCGCCGGTGGTCAACGACGAGGTCGCCGTGGGGATGCTCGAACGCGCGGTCGCCGCGATCGGACCCGACGCCGTCGCCGCCACGCCGCAGTCAGCCGGTGGCGAGGACTTCTCCTGGTACCTCGAACAGATCCCGGGTGCGATGGCGCGCCTCGGGGTGTGGGACGGATTCGGCCCGCAGGTCGATCTGCACTCGCCGAACTTCGACCTCGACGAACGCGCGCTGGCGATCGGGGTCCGCACCCTCGCGGGCGTCGTCCTCAACGCACGCAGCGCCACCGGCGAACCGCCGGAGCTCACGCCGCCGTTCGCGCCCTAGGCGTCGGGGTCCTTTCGATACGCTCGCAAGCTCGCTACTCAAAGAGCGGGTGAAGGCCGTTCGCGCCCAGCTCGCTACTCAAGGAGCAGGTGAAGGCCGTGAGTGAGGTACTTGAGCCTCAGGATTCGACGGGCCCCGGCCCGGGGCCGACGTTGCGCGACTCACGCAACCGCAGGTCCTGCACGTAGTCGGCAGGGGCACCGGCGATCTCCGCGGCCTCCGCCATGACGCCGAGATAGCGGGCCGAGGGGAGTCCGCCCTCATAGGCATCGAGTACGTAGAGCCAGGCCAGTACCGGGCCGTCGGCGGTGTCGACGCGGGCTCGGATCTTGCGGTGGATGCCGAGTTCGGAACCCTCCCAGCGGTCGAGGAGTTCCTCGTCTTCGGTGGTCACGTCGTACAGGACGACGAAGACGCGGGCGTCGGGATCGTCGCGGTCCTCGGTGACCGTCGCCAGCGAACCCTCCCAGCCGATGTCGCCGCCACCGAAGGTCAGGCGCCATCCGCGTAGCCATCCGGTACCCGCCATCGGCGAGTGCGGCGCGCGTTCCGCCATCTGCTCGGGATGCATGTTCGATCCGTACGCGGCGTATATAGGCACGGATGGAGCCTAGTGGGTCGGCGGCGACTCTGAAAGGCGACAGGCAGGGCCGGAGGAGTGGCGTACGACGCACGCAGGGCCACCACATGGAGTGTTGCGGAACGATCGGGACTAGGTTGGTACATGGCGCGACACCTGTGACGGTCCGCCGCACCAGAGCTACGCACCACCCCGCGGGGCTCGACCCAGTCGGATCTGCCGTCGGACACCACTGAAGTCGGACGCCCGTCGGTCCGGCGCCAGCCAGTTCGCCCATTCGACAACACCACATCGGGCGCGCGGTGCCCCACGAGGGCAGCCGCGGCGAGACCGGTGAAGGACAGGAGTGCACAGTGACCAGGATCGTCATCATCGGCGGTGGCCCAGCGGGTTATGAGGCGGCGCTCGCCGCGGCCGCGTACGGAGCCGACATCACGGTGATCGATTCGGATGGCATCGGTGGCGCCTGCGTGCTGTGGGACTGCGTGCCCTCGAAGACCTTCATCGCCTCCACCGGCATCCGCACCGAGGTCCGCCGCGCCATCGACCTCGGCATCAACATCAAGGCCGACGACACCCTGATCACGCTCCCGCAGATCCATCAGCGTGTGCGCGACCTCGCCTTCGCCCAGTCCGCCGACATCAAGTCGCGACTCGTCAGCGAGGGCGTCAATCTGGTCACCGGCACCGCCGTGCTCGACGAGACACAGGTCGGTGTCTCGACGCACAGCGTCCTGGCGACCCTTGCCGACGGCAGCACCCAGCGCTTCGACGGCGACGTCGTCCTGATCGCCACCGGTGCGTCGCCGCGCATCCTGCCCGACGCCCAGCCCGACGGCGAGCGCATCCTCACCTGGCGTCAGCTCTACGACCTCGAGGAGCTGCCCGAGCATCTCGTCGTCATCGGTTCGGGTGTCACCGGCGCCGAGTTCGTCCACGCCTACACCGAACTCGGTGTGAAGGTGACGCTGGTATCGAGCCGCGACCGCGTGCTCCCGCACGAGGACGAGGACGCCGCCCTGGTGCTCGAGGACGCCCTCGCCGAACGCGGAGTCGAACTCGTCAAGCACGCCCGCGCCGACAAGGTCGTCCGCGACGGTGACACCGTCACCGCCCATCTCGCCGACGGGTCCACCGTCACCGGCAGCCATGTGCTGATGACCGTCGGCTCGATCCCCAACACCGCGAACCTCGAACTCGACCGGGCCGGTGTCGAGGTCGACAAGAGCGGCTACATCCAGGTGGACCGGGTGTCGCGAACCTCGGTACCCGGCATCTACGCCGCCGGCGACTGCACCGGCCTGCTGCCGCTGGCTTCGGTGGCCGCCATGCAGGGCCGCATCGCGGTGTACCACGCACTGGGCGAGGGCGTCAGCCCCATCAAGCTGAAAACCGTTGCGTCGGCGATTTTCACGCGTCCCGAGATCGCCACCGTCGGGGTGTCGCAGAAGGCCATCGACGCCGGCGAGTACCCTGCACGCACCGTGATGCTGCCGCTGGCGACCAACCCGCGCGCCAAGATGAGCGGTCTGCGACGCGGTTTCGTGAAGATCTTCTGCCGCCCCGCCACCGGTGTGGTGATCGGTGGCGTAGCGGTGGCCCCGAACGCCTCCGAGCTCATCCTCCCGCTGGCCCTCGCGGTGCAGAACAAACTGACGGTCGGCGATCTCGCACAGACGTTCTCGGTGTACCCGTCGCTGTCCGGGTCCATCACCGAGGCGGCGCGTCAGCTCGTCCGTCACGACGATCTGGACTGACAACCGGCGAGTCCCCTCGATCGCGGTAGGGTCGTCGAGAATCCGCCCGGGACCGGGCGCACGGCGACGTGGGGGGAGATGTCGTGACAGGGCTGTTGTCGTGACAGGGCCGTTCGCCCAGAACAACCGGGGCGTCTCGAACGCGCCGTCCTTTGGCGGTGGAAAAACCGACTGGGCCGGCATGGGCATCGACGAGATCGTCGACACCCTCCGCACGATGGAACCCGGCCAGGCGGCCGGTGACGTCGAGACGATCCTGAAGGCGATCGACGCGGTGCGCCGCGCGTCGCAGCGGATGGCGGCGATGTTCGACGACGACCTGCGCGGCCGTGCCTCCGACACCGCTCTCGAGGCGGGGAAGTCGTTGTCCGACGCCATGCAGCGGAGCCTGGAGACGGCGACCGTCGTCGGCGAGGCACTGAGCAGCGCGGTCGGGATCGTCGGTGCGACACGGGGTCAGGAAGGACGGCTGCGCGAACTGCAGCAGCACCTCCGCGACAATCCCGAGGACGCACCGATGGTGCGGTTCGAGGCGGACCGCACCATGTCGAGTACGTACTCGTCGCCGATGCAACGGGTCCAGCACTCGCTCCCCGAGCCCACCGGCCCGGATGATCTGGTTCGCGGCTCCGGCGGCGTGTCCGCCGCCGGAGGTGGGTCGGGTTCGGGTTCCGAGGCACCCCGGGGTCAGGCCGCGAACACCGTCGACGCCGGGGACTTCGGCCGATCCGGTGGTGGCGCGGTCCCGGTTGCGACCAACGGTGCGGCTCCGGGCCCGGCGGGCGGCGGACCCGCCCCGGCCACCCCGGTACCGTTGTCGGCTTCCTCGTCGGGCTCGTCCGGCCGTGGCGGCGCCGACGACGACCCCGACGGTCTTCTCCGCGGCGGCCTGGGGAGCCCGGGCAGCGCCCCGCACGGTCTCGCCGGCTCCGGCCGAGCCGGTTCCGGGAGCGAAACCCGTTCCGAGGGAGCGGGTTCCGGCCCGGGAATCGGCGGAGGGGCGATCCCGGTCGTCGGGCCGCTCCCACTGTCGCCGTCGTCGCCGGGGGTTGCGACGCCCGCGGCATCGACGCCGCCCGCCGCGAGCACCGCGTCACCGCGTGCCGGGATCACCCCACCGGTGGGCCCGGCCGGCGCGCCGCCGATG